>JBIKJE010000033.1:0-31783 GCA_044361165.1 Crocinitomicaceae bacterium
TCTTTCACGACTTGTTGTGCTTGATTTATGGCCATGTATGCCGCATTTCCTTTGGGTGAAGTTGCCAAGTAAATCGCACATTGCGACAAAATAATTCTAGATTCAGGCCAGCCTATCGTATTCACTGCTTGAAAAGTATTGTTCGCCATCACCAAGGCTGTTGGATTTGCCAAACCAATGTCTTCACTGGCTGAAATTAACAATCTACGCGCGATAAATTTAGGATCTTCTCCACCTTCAATCATTCTCGCCAACCAATAAACTGCGCCATTTGGATCGCTTCCACGAATTGATTTGATAAAAGCCGAAATGATGTCGTAATGTTGTTCGCCATCTTTGTCGTACATCGCCAAACTCTGTTGCGCAGAATTTAAAACCATTTCATCTGTAATGATGATTTCAGATTTGTTATGGTGAATGCCGACGATAATTTCAAAAACATTCAATAATTTTCTTGCATCTCCACCTGAAATTGCTAACAAAGCATTGGTCTCTTTCAAGTTGATTTTGTATTTCTTCAATTCAAAATCTTCAGCAATTGCTTGTTTAAGAAGTGCTAATAAATCTTCTTTGGAATGAGATTGAAGCGTATAAACTTGACATCTCGAAAGTAAGGCGGAAATCACTTCAAACGAAGGATTTTCTGTGGTAGCTCCAATCAATGTAACGATTCCTTTTTCGACCGCTCCTAGTAAAGAATCTTGTTGTGCTTTCGAAAAACGATGAATTTCATCTATAAATAAAATAACACCTTTTTGTTGAAACATTCCTGCATTTTCAACGCGTTGAATGACTTCACGCACGTCTTTTACACCAGATGAAATCGCAGAAAGCACATGAATTTCCCTTTTCAATTCATGTGCAATCAAAAAAGCCAGAGTTGTTTTTCCAACACCAGGAGGTCCCCACAAAATCATCGAAGGAATCATGCCAGCGTTCAATGCGCTTCGCAACGATGCTCCTTCTTTTAAAATATGTTGCTGACCGATGTATTTGTCCAATGTTTTCGGACGCATTCTTTCAGCAAGTGGAGATTGTATCATCGTTGAATTTGAATTTAGAATTCGTAAGCTCCCAAATCTGGATTAGCCATATTTCTCGCAACGCCATCAATGTCAAAAGGCAGTGTGAATAAGGGATTACCTAAACCGTTAATTGGAGAGGTGGGAACTGGTTTGAAATTTCCTTCTGAAACATTGGTGAAAATTGGATCTGTATTCCAAACTATTTGATCTTGATACATTGTGTTCGTTGATGGTGTTTCCAATTTAATTAAACAACGTTTAAATGCGATATTCAATAAAGTTGGATCGTTGTTAGGATTCACTGTATCGAAAGCAATTTCACTCGTTTGAGAACCGTAGATGATAGAATTTTTAATTTCTCCAAAACCAATCCCACTGGCGATTCCATTGTAGTAATTTCTAATTCCAATCGCTGGCGTTTGACCAGAACTTCCATATCCTAAGAAATCCGAGTGATTGATGTCGTATGAGCCACCACGTAAAAGGAAAAGTGCATGAATTCCGTTTTTCGAAACAATACAATTTTCCATTTTTATTTTCGGACTGTCATACAGAAAAACGCCGTAGCTCGCATTATTGGAAATTTTGGTGTTAGTTACTGTAACATTGAATTCATTGGGTAAATTGGCTTCATTGTTGGCTGTCAAATGCAATCCTGCAGTACCATTTTTGATAATTGCGTAATTGATTATCGATGGCAAAGATTTAAAAAAGTAGATTCCGTACCACTGACCTGCAATATCTTTGTAAAACTGTTCCAATCTATCTCCTTGAAAAACAGCTTCATGATCTTTGGTTCCATTGACGTTCAATGTTCCTTTGTAAACAAATAGGATACTGTTTTTATGTAAATAAACTTTCGTGTCTGGTTGAATATTCAAAGTTTTTGCTGAATCAATGATTGCACGATTATAAATTACATGTGGTTTATCATTTGTCCAAGTTCCCTCCACAAATGTATCATAATAGAAATAAGCATCTTGACCCCAGACTGCTAAGCGCACATATTGGTCTTTACCATTGGTTCGAAATCTGATCGAATCTTCAATGACAAGCGGAGAATTTTGTCCATTTACACTCAACGTAACTTCAACAAAAGCGAACAAACTGTCTTCAGCTAAAATTTCAATGTTTGTATGCTTGTCTCCAGAAATCCCATCAATGTTGATTCTAAAAGGAGAATTTTCACCACCTACCAGTTCAATTTCTTCAATAATAACATTTTTATTTTCTCTGTTGTAAATTTTGAATTGTTGTGTTGTAGAACCAACGGTTGTAAAAACAGTGTCAAAAACAAGTGTATCGACTGAAAACTCAAGATTTCCTTTCGAAAAGCCTGTTTGTTTTTTACAACCATAAAAGCTGCTCAATAACGTAATTGAAAATATAATAGAAATATATTGAAAGAAACTTTTCACTTTTTAAATTTTGGTTCAACAAGGAACGCTACAAAGAACGGTTTTATTTCAGAATATGTCAAGAAACTTATTGAAATCTGACGGTTTTTCGAAAAATAAATGAAAATTCTTAAAATAATATGCATACTTTTATTGAAAATCATTGCAGATAAAAAAACTTTCATTAAATTTGCACTCCGAATTTTGAGAATAAATAGATTTAATATATACAAAAATGAGAAAAGACATACATCCAGAAGATTACAGATTAGTAGTTTTTAAAGACATGACAAACGATTACGCATTTCTTTGTCGTTCTTCTGCTGCATCAACTGATACTGTAACTTGGGAAGATGGTAATGAATATCCTTTAGTGAAATTGGATATTTCTCACAAATCTCACCCATTCTTTACTGGGATTGTTAAGTTTGTGGATACTGCAGGTAGAATTGATAAATTCAACTCTCGCTACGGTCGTCACAAAAAATAGTCAATCGTTCAAATTATTTAAAAGCTCTCTTTTTGAGGGCTTTTTTTATGTTTTGTTGATTTATAAATCTTAATATTGATGCAATCTATTTGATTTTGCACGTTTATTGAAGTAGAAATACAATGATGGTTAAAAATATATTTTACGTTTTTCTTTTTTATTTCTTATCAGTTTTTTCAGTTTCTGCTGGTAAAATTGAAAAGGGATTTGCCTGTTTGAAAATATACAATTATTTCGAAGCCAAGCAATTATTTGAAAAATCACTCAAGAAGCAACCAGCAGCAGCGCAATACGGATTGGCAATTATTTATGCTAGAAATGACAATCCTTTTCACAATTTAGATTCAGCATTTTCTTTCATTCAACGTTCCGAGAAATTGTTTCCATTGTTGGGTGAGAAAGAAAAATCAAAATTGAAACTGATAGAAGTGGATTACGAACATGTTTTATCACTTCGTCAAAACATTTCCTCTCAATATTTTAAAATCGCCAACCTTCATCCGTCAGAAAATGGATTCCAATCATTTTTAAATCAACATCCTTGGGCAATTGAACATACAATTGCTGTTCATCGAAGAGATTCATTGGCTTTTAATCTTGCTGCAGAAAAAAACACCAGTGGAGATTTTGAAAATTTTTACATCAAATATCCAAATTCAGAGTATGCAAGTGATGCAAAAAGTGCTTTTGATTTGAGATTGTACCAAGAAAAAACTATCAACGGTACTTTAGGTGAATTGGAACTTTTTTTAATCAATTTTCCAAACAATCCTTACAAAGGTGATGCTGAAGACCGCATTTACGCTTTGTCAATTGAAAAACAAAAGATTGAAAATTACGAAGCTTTTATCAGAAGATTTCCAAACAATAGAAATCTAGAAGATGCTTGGAGAAAATTGTATCAATTGTATATGTACGATTATTCAGAAAAACGAACCATTCAATTTTTGCAAGATTATCCCGATTATCCTTTTAAATCTGAGGTTGAAATGGATAGAGCACTGTCGTTACAGCAATTGTTTCCATATAAATCCGGAACGCTTTTCGGATGGATGAATGACAAAGGCGAAATCGTTTTTTCAGCTGAATATGAATCTCTTGGTCTGTTCAGTGAAGGACTTTCGTTGGCTGCAAAAAATGGGAAATATGGCTATGTTGACAAGTCGAATAATATAGTAATTCCATTTAAATTTGACGCTGGTTTTGATTTTGAATCGGGTAGAGCCATTGTAGAATTGAATGGAAAACTCGGGATCATTGACAGAACTGGTAAATTATTATTTGATATTGTTTTCAACGATTTAGGTCAGTTTTCAGAAGGATTGATTTATGGTTCAAAAGATTCATTATATGCTTATTACGATAAATACGGTTTGAAAAGATTGGACCAAGATTTTGAAGAAGCTTTTTCTTTCGTTAATGGAATGGCGAAAGTCAAAATAAAAGGAAAAGAGGCTTTTGTAAATCCGTATGGCGCATACATTGTACCACCAATTTATGATGAAATTAGTTTTTTCACTGATTCGCTTTTGATTTTTCAAGAAAATGAGAAATATGGAATCATGAATTTAAAAAATGAAGTGATTTTACCTGCCATCTACGAGCAAATTGGAAATCTAGCTCATGGCAAAGCGATTATTGTCAAAAACAATAAGATTGGCTACATCAATCAAGATGGAATGTTGGTATTACAGCCTTCATTTGAAGTTTTTCCAAATTACATGGAGAATGGACAATTTTCCGGAAACTACGCCAAAGCTAAAATCAAGGATAAATATGGTATCATTGACGGAACTGGAAAATGGATTATTCCTCCAACATATAGCAATTTAGGAAATGTATCGAGCTTGATTTCATTTCAAAAAGGAAAAAAATGGGGATTCATTGATTTGACGAATAAAATGGTCATTAAACCAAGTTACGATGAGGCAACTTCCATTTTGGATGGTACTTCATTTGTTTTGATTAACGGCAAACAAGGTTTAATAAATTCGAAAGGTGAATTTATCATACCTGCTGAATATGATGAAATTAAGAAGTTCGAAGAAAATTACTTTTTGGTTTCTCAAAATCTGCAATGGGGTTTATTTTCTGCAAAAGGAGCAGTGATTGTAACACCAAATTACGATTTTATCAAATTGATAGACAAAGATTTGATGGTCATGTCAAATTTGAGTGAAGTACATTATTATTTCACGAAAAGTCAACAAATTTTGGTGCCACAAGTTAAAAGACCTTGAAAATGAAAATACGCGATTTATTGAGATCTTTGGCACCTTCTTTTTTGTTAGATGCATACAGAAAAAAGCAGAAGGACAATCAACGTCAATTGTTACAAGATCAAAAGTCGAAAGGCGAAGTTTGGACGAAAAGCGATTTAGTTGACCAGTTAAAGTCAATTGGAATCGATGACGGAGATGTTTTGCTAGTTCATTCAAGTTTATCAAAAATTGGATTCATTGAAAATGGTCCCAAAGATTTTGTGGATGCATTGTTAGAAGTTGTCGGTTCAGAAGGTCATATTTTAATGCCAAATTCGCCAAATGCTTCTTTTCAGTTAGAGTACATTCAGCAATTGTCAGTTTTCGACGTTCAAAATGAAGTCTCCAAGTTGGGAGCAATTACAGAATATTTTAGAAAATTACCAAACGCCCTTCGAAGTGAACATCCGACAGAGCCAGTGTCTTGTATCGGACCAAATGCCGATTTTTTTGTTGGCAATCATTTCGGAAATATCACACCGTACAATGAAAACAGTCCGTTTTATAAGGTTTCTCAAATGAAAGGTAAAATCCTTTATGTTGGGGTCACTTTAGATAATGCTGGAACTAATTTACATACGTTGGAAGATGCAATCGCCGATTTCAAGTTTCCAGTTTACCATGAACAAGTTTTCGATGTGAAAGTCAAAAGCATGGATGGAACAGTGAAATCAATGCAAACTAAAGTACACAATCCAGTTTGGTCTAAAAAAAGACAATGTGATGGACTTTTACCGCTTTTTGTAGAGAAAAATGTTGCAAGAAAAGTCAAAATTGGTCATGCGGAAACTTGGTTGTTTGATGCAGAGAAAATGTTAGATGTAATGATTGAATCTTATCGATCGAATGGTGTAACAATGTATACACCAAAAGGAAGTTAGTTTTTGATTTTTCAATGCGTCAAAGTAGATTTATTTAAAAAATTTTTAGCTGAATTTTCATCTTCTCTTCGTATTTTTGAGCAAAATTTTCAATCATGAGTAAATTCAATTGGACAACAATCAAAAACTATACAGATATCAAATTTGATTTCTACGAAGGAATAGCAAAAATTACAATCAATAGACCAAAAGTTTACAACGCTTTTCGCCCTGAAACAAACATGGAAATGTTAGATGCCATGAACATTTGTCGCGAAAGAAATGACGTTGGTGTTATTGTCTTAACGGGAGAAGGAGACAAAGCATTCTGTTCTGGAGGAGATCAAAATGTGAAAGGAGTAGGAGGCTACATTTCTGAAAATGGAGTACCTCGTTTGAATGTATTGGATTTACATAAAGCCATTCGTTCTATGCCTAAACCTGTAATCGCGATGGTAAATGGCTATGCGATTGGTGGTGGACATGTTTTGCATGTAGTTTGTGATTTATCAATCGCTTCAGAAAATGCACGTTTTGGACAAACAGGTCCTAAAGTGGGAAGTTTTGACGGTGGTTTTGGTTCATCCTATTTAGCTCGTTGTGTTGGTCAGAAAAAAGCACGGGAAATTTGGTTCTTGTGCGAACAATATACTGCCAAAGAAGCAGAAGACATGGGAATGGTGAATAAAGTTGTTCCTTTCGACCAATTAGAAGAAACGACCGTTCAATGGTGTAAAACCATCATGAAACGTAGTCCGTTGGCAATCAGAATGATTAAAAGAGGTTTGAATGCTGAATTAGACGGTCAACACGGGTTGATGGAATTAGCGGGTGATGCCACTTTGATGTATTATTTAACTGAAGAAGCACAAGAAGGAAAGCATGCATTTTTGGAAAAAAGAGATCCAAATTTTCAAAAATTCCCAAAATTCCCTTGATTTTTGAGATACTTTCATTCACAATATTATTGATATTTCATGGCGTTGTCTGATACTATTATTCAAAATTCACCCATTTCAAGCATAGAGAAAATTTTCAATTACAAACCTGCTGAAATCAATCAGTTGTTGATTAAATGGGGCACAAATTTGTTGATTACTATCATCATTTTTGTAGTTGGTTTTTGGTTGGCAAAAATGGCGGCAAGAACGGTCCGTAAAGTGCTCCAAAAAAGCAATACCGACGAAGGTTTAGTCACTTTTTTGACCAGTTTAACTTCGATGGTTTTGAAGGTTTTAGTTGTTGTGACTGGAATCAATCAGCTTGGAATTGAAATGACTTCATTTGTTGCGATTTTAGGAGCTGCAGGTTTGGCTGTTGGTATGGCATTTTCTGGAACACTTTCAAATTTTGCGGGTGGAGTCATGATTTTGGCTTTCAAACCGTTTAAAGTGGGGGATACGATCAAAGCGCTAACTGAAACAGGGACAGTGAAAGAAATTTTGATTTTCAATACGTATTTACATACTGCTGATAACAAGGTGATTATTTTACCAAATGGTCCTGTTGCGAATGGAAATATTGTCAATTTTACGCGTGAACAAGTTCGCAGGGCTGATTTCAGTATTGGGATCGACTATGGGAATGATTTGAAATTAGTGAAAGATATTTTGCACAAAATTATTTCTGAAGAATCCAGAATCATTGAAGAGCCAGCACCTTTTGTTGGAGTCGGTGATTTGGGCGTTGGAACGGTGCAAATGATTGTCCGTGTTTGGGTAAAAACAGAAGACCACGCCTCAGTCACATTTTTTATCAATGAAAAAATTTACCAAGAATTTGCAGACGCGAAAATTGCCATGCCAGCACTTTCTTAAGTTTTATTTATGAGCGATTTACAAAATCATCCTTTGATTCAAAAGTACATTGAATTCAATCAATTTGGAAAATTGATTGGGATGAATTTCAATGTGTTATCCGCAGGAGAAATTGAATATTTCCTTACAATTGATTCGAAACATTTGGCAACTCCTTTAGCTGCTCACGGTGGAGTTGTCGCTTCTTTGATAGATGCGGCGCTCGGTGTTGCTGGTTTGAGTGCTGCTTGTGAAAATGAAAAAGTGGTTTCAACTTTGGAAATGGGGACGCATTTTTTATTGCCAGCTTTGTTAGGCGATTCTTTAATTGCAAAAGCAAATGTTATTTCAAAGGGAAATCGAATTTTAGTGATCGAAGCAAAAGTTTTAAACCATAAAAATCAATTGATTGCAACTGGAAATGGTACTTTTAATGCATACCCAAAGGAAAAAGCGGGGTTGTAGATCACATCGGAATATCGGAATATTCCGATTTTCATTCACTCCAAATTTCATTGATTCCAGATTGAAAATAGATTCTAGATTTTCGTACTTCTGATTTCTCAAAAACGGGTTTTCCTTCTTCGTTCAATCTCGGATAATGCGGTGTATTGCGTTCAACACTTTTCGGTAAAATCAATAAATCATGCGCAAATCGATTTTGAGTTGCATGTCGAATGTGTTCACTGTCAATGCCAATTTTAAAACTTGTAGTTTGTTTTTCAAGAAAATTTCGAGAGAATCCTACCGATAAAATCCCATGACTCGTTTTTCCAAACGGTAAATTTTCAAGGCATCTATAGCCACTTGGACATTTTGGTAAAGGAGTTTTATTCCAAAATGAATTCGCTGTTTCTCCAGTCCAAAGATTTAAGTTGGTGAAGAATTTCCAGTCTTTGTATCGATAATTTAATTGAATCGTTCCTGTTCTAAATCGATCTTTTTGTTGACCTCCAAACACATCATTTTCAAAAAGCAGAGAAAAGTACCGGAGATGCAATCCCCATCCTCCAGACCTTTGTGAAGTTCCAGCTTGATCGAAATACCAAATATAATTGTATCCAAGTGCATTTGAAAATTTCGTTTGATGATTCAAAGCATCGAATTGAAAATCAGGGGAGATATTCTTCTTTCCGGCCAACAACATTAATCCAGCAGCATTTCGATTTTCCCAAAAATGAGTCCGATTGCCTAAACTCGTGAAATTGTATTTCAATTGTGAAGAAACATTGAACTGATAGAAAAAATCGGTGTAATAGATATTTCCTGATATGCCCAGCGCATTGATGTGTGATCCAAATTGAACAATTGCTCCCAATTGAAATCCAATGGATGGATTTGATTTAAATTGTCCTAGCAAACTTGGAAAGTTCCAACTCAAAAGAGCTGAAATCAAAACAAGACGTCTTAGGCAAAACAATTTTAAAATCATTCCGAGCAAATTTAGGATAATATCCATACATCAATCCGCTGAAACAAAAATAAAGCCATCTATACGGAAGTTGATAAAAAACTCAATGAACAGTTTATCTTTGTTGACATGCAAACATCCAAATTTTTTTATTGGGGGGCTCAACTTGGTGGCTGGTTCGTGTACGCGATGTTGACGATTCTGGCTACTTATGCGGATAATCAAGCCAAAATGAATTCCCAGTTTTGGATTTCACTGCTGTTAATGATTGCTTCCGGATTAGGCGTAACTCATTTGATGCGTCTTTTTTTATTGAATAGGAATTGGCTACGATTAAAGTTTGGGCCACTTATTCCCCGAATAGTGATTATTTCAATTGTTACAGCAACGATTTTTGTTGCATTGATTCATTTGACATCTTGGATAATAGAAAGTGAAAATATTTTCGACAATTCAATTTTCAATCTTGAACTATTGATTGACGTTTTGAGTACTACCTTGTTGATGATATTGTGGAATGCAATCTATTTTACTTATCATTTCTTTAAAAAGTCAATTGATCAAGAATTACACAATTTGCAATTGCAATCGAGTCAAAATGAAATTGAATTGAAAACTTTGCGCTCTCAATTGAATCCGCATTTTTTGTTTAATTCATTGAATAGTATCAGGGCATTAATTGATTTAGAGCCAGTTAAGGCGAAGCAATCAGTTACAACTTTATCAAATCTACTTCGAAACTCGTTGGTTTTAGGTAAACATGAGTTCATCACGTTACAAGAAGAATTACAAATTGTAAAAAGTTACCTTGAACTTGAAAAGATTAGATTTGAAGAGAGACTAGAAGTTTTTTGGGAAATTGATGAATCGTTAAACGAAATTTTAGTACCACCGTTTATCTTGCAAACACAAGCTGAAAATGCAATCAAACATGGAATTTCAAAAATTGTTGAAGGTGGAAAAATTGTTATTTCAACAAAAAAAGTCAATGAATATTGGATTGAATTGACCATTTTGAATTCTGGCGAATTGGGATATCAAGTGGATACTGGAATTGGAATAGAAAATTCTAAACGCAGGTTAGATTTGCAATATAATGGAAATGCTTTGTTTGAATTATTTCAAAATAAAGATGAGGTCGTATGTAGCATAAAAATTAAGTTATGAAGGTAATTATCATTGATGACGAGAGATTAGCAAGGGAAGAGTTAAAATCTTTGCTTAGTCAATTTAGTTTTATCGAAATTGTAGATGAAGCCAAAAATCCTGAAGAAGGAATTGCAAAAATCAAAGAGCATCAGCCAGATTTGATATTTTTAGATATTCAAATGCCAGGAATGAATGGATTCGACATGTTGAAAAAACTCGATGAAATTCCAAAAGTTGTTTTTGTAACTGCCTACGATGAATTTGCATTGAAAGCTTTCGAAGTAAAAGCATTAGATTATCTTTTAAAACCTGTTGATCCTGAAAGATTAAAGGAAACAATTCAAAAAGTACAACTGCCTGAAGAAGAATTTTCTACAAAGTTAAACGCTTTGCCAGCGACCAAGGAAAAACTGTTGCAAGCAGGTGATAAAATCTTCATCAAAGACGGAGAAAAATGTTGGTTTGTTGATATCTCAGAAGTTCGAATGTTTGAATCTGATGGAAACTACGTGAAAGTTTATTTCGATAGGTTTAGACCATTGATTTTACGTTCTTTAAATAGTTTGGAAGACCGATTAGATCCAAAATTATTTTTCCGAGCAAATCGAAAATTTATCATCAATTTGAATTGGATAAGTAGCGTTGAAAATTGGTTCAACGGCGGACTACAAGTTAGTTTGAAAGACGGCGAAAAAGTTGAAATTTCCCGACGTCAAGCCATCAGATTTAAAGAATTAATGAGTTTGTAAATCGTAAATTACACCAAAGAAATGTGGTCTTCATGAATGATTACCAATCTTTGCTTGTACAAATTACCCAATGCTTGTTTGAAAGTTTTCTTACTCATTCCTAAGGTATCACGAATTGCGTCAGGATCACTTTTGTCTGTTAAGCGCAGTTTTCCTTCGTTTTTTTCTAAGAATTTTAAAATGATTTCGCTATTTGGCTCAATTTTTTGAAATCCAGGTTTTTCTAAAGAAATATCCAATTTTCCGTCTTCACGAACTTTGGTTACATACCCTTTACAACGTTCTCCACGTTTCAAAAATCTGAAAATATCGCTGTTATAAATCAAACCACTGTAAGTATCATTTACGACTACATTTTTTCCTAAATCAGTTGTCTCACAAATTAATACATCCACTTCGTCTTTCTCTTTTACTACAATTAATTCTGTTTCAAAGAACTTTTTCACCTTCGCAGATGCTACTAATCTTTGTGTTGCTTCATCTAAGTATAAATAAACCAGGTAGTATTTACCTTCTTCCATTTTCAAACTTTGTTCTTTGAAAGGAACAAGCAAATCTTTTTCTAATCCCCAATCTAAAAAAGCACCAAAATGAGTTACTTCTTTTACTTTTAAAAATTCAAATGAATTAAGCTCAATCAGCGGTTTTTCAGTGGTAGCAACCAAACGATCTTCTGAATCAAGGTATAAAAATACTTCAATTTCATCTCCAATGGATAAATCTGGAGTTAGGTATTTAGTTGGTAACAAAACATCATTGTCTTCATCATCGCCTAAATATGCGCCAGGATTGGTGAAACGTAAAATAGTAAGTGTATTGAATTGACCGAGATGCATCATAATTTTTCGTAAAACACAAAGGTAGGAATAAACGGGGAAGGTTTATCAATTTCTTAAAATTGGATTTCCAAGTCACAAAAAAAGGTTATCAATGTTTTAATTGATAACCTTTGCAATTTATCGTTAAAATTTTTTAGAAATAGGAACTTGATGCTGATTTTGAATTAATAATCGCACACGGCAAGTTCAATTCATTGGTCATCAAGGATTGTGCAAATTTATCAAATTGAGGTAACAAACTTTCTGTATGGTATGCCAAAGCAATTAAATCACCTTGATTTGCTTTGGTGTAATCGATGATTTTCTTTTGAAATGAACCACTTCCTTCGATATGAGTAACACTCGAAGTCAGTTTTCTGTCGTCGTATTGATTTTTAACCAATAAAATGCGTGTTGCCATTTTTTTGCTTTGCAATGGATCTGTTACTTTTTCAGTCACTATGTGTAATTCTGCATCAAACATCATGGCTAAATCTCCAGCAACATTCGTGATTTGTAAACTCTCTTTCGTTAAATCAATTGGAACAATAATTTTCTTGATTTCAATCAATGGAGTTTTTTCTTGAACAACTAAAAATGGGACATTTGAACTGGTGATCACTTTCATGGCGTGACTTCCGAACAATTTTTGCATTCCCACTTGACCGTGAGTTCCCATGATAATTAGTTGAGCATATTCTCGTTTGGCAATTTTACCGATGTCTTCGAAAATTGTTCCTACTTCAACCAAAGAAGTCAATTCAACATTGGCTTCTTTAGGGAAATTATTTAAAATAGCATCTAATTTTTGCTTAGCTGCTGCGACTTTACTTTTATCAGAAACTATATGTACAACTTGAATTTCCGTTTTAACGTGTTTTCCAATGTGCATAGCATATTTCAAAGCAACATCACCGACACTAGTGAAATCATGGGGTACTAAATATAAATTATGACTCATATTTTGTTTTTTTATTCAAAAATAAC
This sequence comes from Crocinitomicaceae bacterium, assembly GCA_044361165.1. Taxonomy (GTDB): domain Bacteria; phylum Bacteroidota; class Bacteroidia; order Flavobacteriales_D; family Crocinitomicaceae; genus JAQVCM01. The sequence continues at coordinate 12,944 of JBIKJE010000033.1, forward strand.
GAAAAAAAATGTCCAACGGTTGATTTTGAATCAGTAATGAACAAAATGTGTCTTTGAATGATTAAATGTAAATTTTTGCTAAACAATTGATTAACGACACAATGAAATCTTGACGCTCAATTTTTTGATTTTTTTCTTGTGAAAAAGCGCTTTGATTTTATTGTATTTTTTTGCTTTAATTGCGATATAACTGTAGGAATCAAACACTTCGATGATTCCAATTTCTGTTGCGTCACAATCCATTTCTTTCATGAAAAAGCCTGCGATATCCATTTTGCGAATTTTGTCTTTTCGTCCAACGCTCAAATACAATGTCGTCCAACCAGTTTCTTGAAAATGTTCGATAATTTCTGGAACTTTTTCCTTTTTGATTTCAAGTGAATTCGTGTATTCTGGTAATGGTTCGTCTTCAGAATGAACTAAATAAACTTTTCCATCTTTTTGCATTCTTGCAGTTCGTCCATTTCTGTGCGTAAAATCCTGCATGGTGTGTGGAAATTGATAATGGACAACATAACTGATGTCTGGAATATCTAATCCTCTAGCAGCTAAATCTGTACAAACCAACAAGTTTTCACTTCCATTTTTGAATTTAATCAACGCTCGCTCTCTTTCCGGCTGTTCCATTCCTCCGTGAAATAAAACATTGCTCTTTCCATATTCGATTAAATGTTTAGAAATTCGCTCTGTAGCTTCACGATGTGAACAAAAAATCAAGGTTGGACTTGGTTTCAAAGTAGCTAGAAAAGACACCAATGCAAAAAGTTTATCGTGTCCTTCAGCTTTGATTCCATGATATGAAATATCTGGTTTTTCTGCTTCTAAGAAGTCATGCGTTGTAAATGTAAATCCTTTGATAATTTCAGGAAGTTCATCAATCTTAGTCGCGCTGATTAATTGTATCGATTTGATATGATTTCCATACGAGTAAATTTCATTGATTTCTCTTAAAAATCCCATCTCAAGGGTTTTGTCGTACTCATCAATAATTAAATGAGAAAAACCTTTCAAGCCTTTGGTTTCTCTTCGAAAATGATCCAACATTCGCCCTGGAGTTGCAACAATCACTCTTGGATTTTGCTCCATTTGCTGCGCTTCATTTTTATATGAATGGCCACCGTAGCACAAAACAGTTTTGATTTCTGTTTTCAATGAACTCCAATTTTTAGCAACTTGATGAGCCAATTCGCGTGTTGGACAAAGTATTAAAATTTGCTCATTTTCAGGAGCTTTCTCTAAAATTTCGATTAATTTGATTAAATAGGCCAATGTTTTTCCGCTTCCAGTATTGGCTAGCAATATCGAAAATGGACTTTTATCTTGGAAATAAACGGATTGCATGTCAGTCGGACGTTCAAGTCCTGCATTGACAAAATATTGATTGTAATTCACGCCACAAAGTTAGGAATAAACCTCAATGATTTTTATTCAAACAATTTCAAATCCGATGTAAAGGTTTTATTTTCCCAATTCTTCAACACGTTTTTGGCGTTGCATTGGGTTTTCTTTGTCTTTCTGTTGCTGAAACAATTGAAATCTTGTTGGTTGCACAGCAACTGGCCACGAATTATTATCTAAATCACAATCAGCTGTTTCCAAAAATGGATCTATTCTTATTGATTTCACTTTTTGGTCTAAAATCAAAACTTTTGAAACTTGTGTTTCGTCCATTCTCCAAATTTCAGCAGGAATTCTGATAACATCCGTTTTTCCATCTTCAAATGTCACTTGAATAATCACAGGAGAAACCAATCCACCTTTGTTGCCTATTTTCAATTCGTAAAATTCTTTTCCGCTGTTCAATAATTTCAAATCTTCTTCAGATAATTTTTGTTTCAAGTCCTCATATTGCTTTTTGTCCAATGCATCAGCTTCGTAAATTTTTCGTTTTGCATAGAAATCATCAATGGTTGGGTCCAATTCGTTGACCGTTTTTTCGATGCTGGTTTTATTTCTTGTATCTCCAATAAATTGATCTTTTTGAGCAACTTTTTCCTTGTTGATTTGTTTTTCAACCATTGGATCTTGGGTGTTTAGTTCAAAATGATTAACATCATCTAGAGAAATATCTACAAATTCAGTAGAGTAGAACCAACCTCTCCAAAACCAATCCAAATCTACTGCAGAAGCATCTTCCATCGTTCTGAAAAAATCTGCTGGTGTTGGGTGTTTGAATTTCCATCTTTCACAGTATATTTTGAAAGCATAATCAAAAAGTTCACGACCCATAATCGTTTCTCGCAAAACATTCAATGCTGTGGCTGGTTTTCCGTAAGCATTATTTCCAAATTGATAAATCGACTCAGAATTGGTCATTATTGGAGAGATAAACTTCGGATTTCCGCGCATGTAATCGGTAATCATGTACGCTGGACCGCGACGAGATGGATATCCGCGTTCCCATTCTTGTTCTGTCAAGTATTGAACAAAAGTGTTTAAACCTTCATCCATCCACGACCATTGTCTTTCGTCAGAATTGATAATCATTGGAAAGAAATTATGTCCAACTTCATGTATGATAACGCCCCACATTCCGTATTTTGTTTCTTCAGAATAAGTCCCATCCTCTTCTGGACGACCGCCGTTGAAACAAATCATTGGATATTCCATTCCAATTTGTTTAGAATGAACAGAAATGGCAACAGGATAAGGATAATCAACAGTATATTTTGAATAAGTTCTCAAGGTATGCGCCACCAATTTGGTTGAATATCTTTCCCACAAAGGATTCCCTTCTTTTGGATAATAGGACATGGCCAAAATAGATTTTCCGCCAATTTTCACTGACTGTGCATCCCACATAAATTTTCTTGAACTTGCAAATGCGAAATCTCGCACATTGATTGCTTTGAAAATCCAAGTTTTTGTTTTTGAAGTGCCTTCTTTTTCGTTTTCTTCTGCTTCAGCTTGCGTCACAATCAAAACAGGTTTATCAGACGTCGAAGCAGTTTTCATTCTCGATTTTTGATCAGCAGTCAATACAGAAGAAGCATTTTGCAATTCTCCTGTTGCTCCAACGATGTGATCAGCAGGAACTGTAATGCTTACATTGTAATCACCAAAAGGTAATGTAAATTCTCCTTTGCCTAAAAATTGTTTGTTTTGCCAACCTTCAACATCGTTGTAAACACACATTCTTGGAAAGAATTGTGCAATGGTGTATAGGTAATTTTTGTCTTTTTGAAAATATTCTAATCCAGATCTTCCACCTACTTTATCTCTGTCATTGACATTGTACCACCATTTTATTTTGAAAGAAATACTTTGATTTGGTCCCAATGCTTGCGGCGGATCAATGCGCATCATGGTTTTGTTGATGAAGTATTTCAGATTTTGACCGTTTGTTGATTGAACATATTCAATTTTGAAGCCACCGTCGTAATAGAACATTTTTCTTTTGACATCATTGATGCTTTTGAAATCTTCCATTTTTTCTACTTCAATCAATTTTGAATCAGAATTTTGAGCATATATATTTTGGTCTAATTGCAACCATAAATATTCTAACTTATCCGGCGAATTATTGGTATATGTAATGATTTCTTCTCCACGTATGATTTGTTTTTCATCGTCTAAAACTAAATCAATTTTATAATCGGCCTTTTGCTGATAATAATGATTTCCTGGTGCACCTGCAGCAGTTCTAAATTCGTTTGGAGTTGGTAATTCAATATCCAATTGCGCAAATTTAGTTTGACCAAAACTGATGGTGCTGAGAACTACGAGACTTGAAGAGAGAAATATTTTCATGGAGTTAATTTTTCAATTGAATGACAGTTGATTTCTGATTTTGCAGAAAAACCGCCGTTTGTTTATTATTGTTTTGAATAAATGTTAATTTATTTTGTTGTGCTTCAAAAACATCCATCATTGAGCTAAATGTGATGTTTAGTTTTTCAATTAAGGTTACATTTTCTGCCAATAGGTAAATTTGGATCATTCCTGTGGCTGAAATTTCAAAACCTACTAAATGAAAATCGGCTTTTTGATTGTCAAATTCAACTTGAAAAGAATTTAAAATAAATTTTTCTACTCCAAGATTTGCGATAGAATCATTCAACAAAAATTCTAAACTTTTATCAATTGATTTAGATTTCATCAATACATCTTCTAGATCATGTGCAGAAAGAACAATTGTTGTTTCTAAAGTATGATTAATCTCATTATATTGCATTTCAGCAAAACCGAAATAATAATTGTGAGACCAAGCACCAAAGCTCAGTAAAAAACTGGAGAGAAATAAGAAAATAAATTTCATGACTTCCCAAAAATAAGAAAGAAATTAAACAAAATTGAAGTTAAGGTTAAAATGTAATTGCATTTCTTTTAGAATCCTTGCTATCTTTACTCTAAAATTACGGTATAAATGACTAAAACAGCGGTAAGAAAATATTTAGGAAGTTTATTTTTTGCTGTGATTATTTTTTCGATTTCCACTTGGCAACAATTTGAATCGGCGTTGAGTTTCGTTTTAGCTTGGAATGTATTTGGAATTTCATATTTGATTTTCAATTTGATACTTTTTTCAAAGTCAGATGTAAATCAAATTCAAAAACAATGTTCCAAAGAAGATGTTAGCAGTTGGGTTTTGTTTGCGTTCGTGGTTTCGGCATGTTTGATTGGTTTACTGAGTGTTTTAAGTTTTATGAATAACACCAGCACTTGGCAATCAGGTTCTATAATTGGCTCTATTTTATGTATTTCAGCAGTAGGTTTTTCGTGGTTGATGGTGCATTTTGCTTTTGCAGTTCGTTACGCCCATTTATATTATGGTGATAACAATAAGCAGTTTTCGAAGCATTCTAGAGGATTGGTTTTTCCGGAAGATGATGTTCCAGATTATTTTGATTTTGCCTACTTTTCCATTGTTATTGGAATGACTTTTCAAGTTTCCGATGTGGTAATAACTTCCAAAGGAGTAAGAAGATTGGTTTTAATGCATTCCATTATTGCGTTTATTTTCAATACAGTAATAATCGCAATGACGGTCAGTCAAGTAATTGGAATGAATAATAAATAGTTGATTTACAATCTTTCTAACGGTGTTTTTACTCCGTCAACGAGTGAATAGCAAGCCAATTTATCTTTAAAAACCGCTGTTTTGAAGATTGATTTTTTAAGCAACATACGCACACATTCTTGAATTCCCTCAACAATAGATGGATGTGGATGAATTAACTCTGATAAAACTTCTATTCCAGCATTCATTTTAATTAACAAACCTACAGCTTGGATTGTAGATGAGGCATGTTCTCCTACTGCACGCATTCCCAGAATTTTCATTTCAGTATCGTTTGTGACAATTATTTTGAAAAAACCTTGGGTTTTACGCATAGCAATTGCTCTTGCAATGACCGAATAATCAATTTTCACCACTTTTACAGGAATGTTTTTTTCGATACATTGTTGTTCATTTAGTCCAACGGCTGCTACTTCAGGATTTAAAAACATGATGGTGCAAACATTGTCGTAACTGATGCGTTCTTTTGTGTTTTCAAAAATCTTTTCGACAGCATGTCTTGCTTCGATTTCACCCATATTTACAAGTGCAATTCTGCCTGAAACATCGCCAACGGCATAAATGTTTGGAATATTTGTTTGGGTGTCATTGTCTCCAATATGCATTCCTCTTTGAGACATTTTTACACCTGCATTTTCTAGACCAAGATTTTCAATATTTGGAATTCTACCAACAGATAAAAGTGCTTTTTCAACTTGGATGATTTCGTTTTCTTTACCTGGATATGAAAGTTCATATTCAACAAGTCCGTTTTTGATTTCCATTCTAACTAGAGAAGCATTATGGTGTACAATAACACCGTTTTTCTCCATGTTTTTGCTTACTAAATCTGAAATATCTCTATCTTCAAATGGAAGAATTCTATCTTGACGATCAATGATATACACTTTTGTTTTTCCGAAATTAGAGAATATGGTGGCATATTCACAGCCAATAACACCTGCACCAACAATGACTAAACTTTCAGGATAATTTTCAATATTTTCGATGCCGTCGCTTGTCAATATTATCTTTTCATCAACTTCAATATTCGGAATTGATCTAGGTCTACTGCCTGTAGCTAAAATGATATTTTCTGCCCAAATAATTTTTTTTTCTCCATCGTTTTCAATTTCAATTTCATGATTTGAAAGCAATGTTGCACAACCTCTTTTGTAATCAAATTTTGTATTTGTTGTTTCATTCTGGAGCAAAGAAATATGACAAGAATATTGAAATTTTCGTTCAAAAACAGCTTCCTCTAGTGTGTTTTGAACGTCTTTCCAAGGAATTTCATATTTGCTTCTTTCTGTTGAATTGCCTATGGTTTCATTGATATCGCTCACTTTTCTTGATAATTCCCACATAGTTTTAGAAGAAAGTGCACCATTATAAACGCCAGCGCCACCAACCCTGAATTTTTCAATTAAGCATACACTTTTATTGAAGTCAATTCCTCTCATTGCTGCTGAATACCCTGCTGGTCCACCACCTATAACAACTAAATCAAATTTTTCCATCAAGACTATTAATTTCTGCTTAAAAGTAATAGCTTTCCTTCTCATTTTACATTTTTAGCTTAATTTTCTAAATTTGTAGAATGATCTATAAAGATATTTTGTCACAATCTAATGAAGAGTTTCAAGAGAACAAGAAACTGATTCAAAAGTTTAAAAAATCTAATCACCGTGAATTGGATCAATCTTTCCATAAAGAACATGAGAAAGTCTTTAAATCTATTGATTGTCTCGCTTGCGCAAATTGCTGCAAAACTACAAGTCCGATTTTTCGAGATATAGATATTAAGCGCATTTCCAATAAACTGAGAATTCCAATTGGAAAATTTGTAGCCCTTTATTTAAAAATTGATGAAGACAATGATTATGTTCTAAAGCAATCGCCTTGTGCTTTTTTAAGTGCTGACAATACTTGTGATATTTATGAGGATAGACCGCTAGCTTGCAGAGAATATCCACACACCAATCGAAAAAATATGTATCAAATTTTAGACCTAACGTTAAAAAATTCTCACATTTGTCCAGCAGTGTCTAAAATATTCACAAATTTAAAGCTTAAAAAGTAAGCTATTTCCAACTTTTTTGATTTCTTTTACGTCTTAATTTAAGCAGCGTGCTATGAATTCTTATTGGAATTTCTATTAAAATTAACTAATTAGTTTAATTTTGAGGGCGTTTTCTGAATAAAACAAATTAAAGACTATGAAAAACATCTTTCTCCTAGGTGTATTGTGTTTATTTTTAAATAATTCATTCGCTCAAAGAGCAAAGGATGGAGTTTACAATGCCACTTCTGCAAATATTGTAGTAAATTCCTACACCGCTCTTACGGCAAATGCCAACGCAAATCAAACATCTATTTCTGTTTCTGATGCTATATTGACAAATGCTATATTGTCAACAGCATTATCTCCTGGAGATTTGCTATTGATCATTCAAATGCAAGGTGCTTCCTTGGATATTGATGTCACTGCTACAGTAGATTGGGGAGGAAGTTACACTTCAGCTTTTGGTCATGCCGGTGATTGGTATAATTTTCTTGATCAATGGGGACAAGTAACCAATTACAACCAAGCTGGAAAAAACGAATATGTACAAGTTGCCTCCGTTTCCGGAACAACAATTAATTTGACTTGCGGATTAAAAAATAGCTATGCAATTAGTGGCAAGGTGCAAGTTATTCGTGTACCAAGATTTAGCCAATTAACAATTAATTCAGCAGCGAGTTTGGTACCAACATCTTGGAATGGAACAACTGGTGGAGTAATTGCCATCGAAGTAGATGGAAATCTAACAATCAATGCTAATGGTAAAATTGATGCCAGTGGAAGAGGATTTAGAGGTGGTCAGCAAATTGATAATGTTTCAACAACTGCTGGTGCAGGCAGTGTAAATGATACTCCCTATCCTGGAACTTCAAACAGTGATATAGCTTCAGAAAAAGGTGAAGGTATTGGAGGTTTCACCTCTGAGTATATTGCTTTGTATTCACGCTTTGGTGTTTCAGCTCCTGCAAATGGAGGAGGAGGAGCATATCATCATAATTCTGGTGGAGGAGGTGGATCAAATGTTGGTTCAGGAACTTATACAGGCAAAGGAGTACCTGATCCTCTTTACAATTCCATCTGGAATTTAGAATCTACACCAATAGGAGGTGTCAACAGCTCAGGAGGAGGAAGAGGTGGATATAGTTATTCTAACACAAATCAAAATGAAGCTGTATTAGGACCAAATCAATTAGCTTGGTCTGGTGATTACAGAAGAAATAATGGGGGGTTAGGAGGGAAACCTCTAGCCTTTGATGCAACACGTGTATTTCTGGGCGGAGGTGGAGGCGCAGGAGATCAAGATAATAATTACGGAGGAGCAGGAGGAACGGGCGGAGGAATTGTAATGCTTCAAGTATTTGGTACTATCTCTGGGCAAAATGCTGCAACTTGCACAATTGAAGCAAATGGAGCAAATGGCGTTGCCGCAAATTCTCAAAATCTTACAGCAACATTTGCTCAAAAGTTTGGTAATGATGGCGGCGGCGGCGGCGGCGGCGGCGGCGCAATTATAATCTCAAATAATGGAAATGTTCCTGCAGGAATTGGACTTTTAGCCAGAGGAGGCAATGGTGGAAACCAAAATCTCTCAGTAGGTCCTTTACAAACAGTGAATGAAGCAGATGGTCCTGGCGGCGGCGGCGGCGGCGGTCAAATTTCGATAACTGCTGGTTCACCAACTACAATTGTTTCCGGTGGGGTCAATGGAATTACAAATTCAACTCAAGTAAGTGCTTTTCCTCCAAATGGCGCGACTTCTGGTGGTTCTGGACTTTCAAATACTGGCGTTAATTTTTATGATTTAAATGTTCAAAATGCATCAATTTGTGGTACTGGAACTGCAAATTTGTCTGTAACGGTTATTGGAACTTTACCTGCTGGGACATCAGTTGGTTGGTATACCAATCAATTTAGCGGATCGCCTGTGCATACTGGATTGACTTTCACAACTCCAAATTTGACTACAACAACGACCTATTGGGTTGGGATTTGTCCAGGAAGTTTTAGAAAACCGGTTCAAGTAACCGTTGGATCAAATCCAAATATTTCAGGTACAGCTACTATTACAAATGTTTCATGCGCAGGAAACGATGGAGCAATAAGTGGATTGACTGTTTCTGGTGGGACGCCAAACTATACCTATTCATGGAACGGAAATCCATCAGCTTCTGCAAATTTGACTAATGCTAACGCCGGTTCATATACTTTAACAGTGACTGAGTCAAATGGTTGTTCTGCAACGAGTGGACCTTATACAATTGCAAGCGCAGGAGGTCCGGTTATTAACGCAAGCTTAGTAACTATAGTAAATCCAACTTGTGCTGGAGCGAATGGTTCAATAACAGGAATAACACAAACAGGAGGTGTTGCAACATCTTGGAGCAATAACGGTGGTACAAATATTAATGCAAATAATTTGAATGCTGGAAGTTACACACTTACAGTAACTGATGCAAGTAACTGTTCTGCAACGGCTGGACCTTTCGTTTTAACAGCACCTACTGGACCAACGATTGATGCGACAAACATTGTTATAAGCAATGAGAATTGTGGAAATGGAAATGGTTCAATTTCTGGAATTAATGCGAATGGAGTTAGTTTAACATACAGCTGGTCGAATTCAACACAAACAACTTTAGATATTTCAAATCTTTTAGCAGGATCTTATACATTAACGGTATTAGACAACCAAGGTTGTTCTGCAACCAGCGGTCCTTATGTTGTTGGTTCTAACCCAGCTCAAACAATAAATGTTTCAGGAGTTATATTAACACCAGAGACTTGTGCTCAAGATAATGGAGCAATTTCTGGAATTCAAATTTCAGGTGGTGCGGCTCCTTTAAGTTATTCTTGGACTAATACTGCACAAACAACTTTGGACATTTCAAACCTCAGTAATGGCACTTACACTTTGACAGTTTTAGATGGAAATGGATGTTCAGCAATCTCAAATCCATTTTCTATCGTAGATACACCTATGCCAACAATAAATGATTTAAACATTTTGATTGTAAACGAGTCTTGTACTGGTAATGATGGTTCAATTGCGGGAATTACAACAACGGGAGTTGGATTGACCTACGAATGGAATGGAGTTTTAAGTACATTGAATCAGAGTAATTTAGTTGCAAATTCATATACACTTCTTGTGACTGATGTAAATGGTTGTACTGTGACTTCTGGGCCATATAATGTATCAGGTAGTACACCACTTAGTATTGATTTGACAAATGTCATTACTACAAATTCAGCATGCTCAACGAACACTGGTTCAATTACAGGAATTAGCATTATAGGTGGGATTAATCCAGTATTTACTTGGTCTAATGGTGTAAATATATTAAATCAAAATGGTTTAGGTGCTGGTTCTTACACTATCTCAGTAAATGATGATCAAGGATGCACAGATTCAGAGACAATTATAATTGCATTAAACTCAGGACCGGCCATTGATGCTAATTCAGTAACAATAACTCAAACAAGCTGCGGACAAAATAATGCCGAAATTTCTGGACTTTTAGATAATTCTAGTAATTCCAGTTACAGTTGGACTGGTACTACGGATACAACCTTAAATCTTTCGAATTTGTCTTCTGGGACATATTCCTTAACTGCAACTGGAATTGATGGTTGTGTTTCTCAGTTCGGTCCAGTAATAATCAACGCATCAACTTCTCCAAATGCAGATTTTAGCTACTCCCCATTGGATGTTAACCCAGGCGATTTAGTTCAGTTTTCTGATTTATCTTCTTCAGATGCAATATCATGGACTTGGCAAGTGGATACTGCAGATTTTTTTAATGAAAATCCTACCTATATTTTTGTAACCGAAGGAACATATCAAGTTGTATTGGTAGTAACTAACGGAGCTGGTTGCATCGATTCAATTTCCAAAATTATTCCAGTTTATAATGAATTAATAATTCCAAATGTAATTACTGTAAATGGAGATGGCAATAATGATAAGTTTGAAATTAAAGGATTAGAAATAAATACAACTGTTGAAATTTTAAATCGATGGGGTGAAATTGTTTTCAGATCAGATAATTATTTAAATGATTGGAATGGACAAGATATGAGTGGGAATAACTTGAGTAACGGGGTCTACACTTATCATATTAAGACCCAAAAGGGGGAACTTAAACAAGGATTTATTCATCTAATTGATTAATAATTGTTTTGAATAAAAAAAAATAGTATTTTTGTTTTAATAATTAAATTCTTTTGAAGTACACTACTGAAGATATAATTGATACTGCATCGAAATCGGTATTTGACTCAATTCGTGACCGCTATGTTAAAGAGGATTCTCTAACTATAGTAATGTCCCATTGTGGGGTGTTTTCTCAAGATCTGGTGAACAGTTTGGGAGAAGGAGCTGAAGAAATTTTAATTTCTTCGAATGAGAAGAGACAGATGATTAGAAAAATATTCTCCGTTTTGATTGAGGGGTTACAAAATATAAAGATCCATGGTGAACCTACCAAAGAAAATGTTAAGTCAGGAATTTTAGTGCTCGCAAAAGGAGAAGATTGTTACAAAATCACTTTTGGAAATTTAATTTTAAATGATTTCGTTCCAAGTATGGAAGAACGCTTGACCGAATTAAATCAATTAGATGAGGTCGAATTGAAAGAGCGATACATGAAAGTATTAAGCGAAGGGATTTTATCAAATAAGGGCGGAGCAGGACTTGGATTTATTACGATGAGAATGAAAGCTAAGTCAAATCTAAATTTTCATTTTCAAAAAGTTTCAGAAGACAAATCAGTATTTACTTTTGAGTTAATAATTAAAAGATTAACTGAAAACGCCTAGCTTTTCTTTATTTTTCACTCTATTTTTCTAGTCTTATGATAAAAGTAGCATTCGATCAATCGTATGCACATCCTTTGCCGGAAAATCATCGTTTTCCGATGGAGAAGTATGATTTACTTCCAAAACAACTTCTATTGGAAGGTACTCTAGAAGAAGATAATTTTTTTGTTCCTCGAATTTTAGATTTCAAAGATGCGCTTGAAGTTCACGATTCTCATTATTTGACTAAACTCTGTAATCTTGAACTTACGGCTCGTGAAGAAAGGATTTCAGGATTTCCTCACTCAAAAGCTTTAGTTGAAAGAGAATTTAAAATCATGGAAGGAACAAGAATGTGCGCTCAATTTGCAAAAGAAAATAATGGAGCGGCGTTTAACATTGCTGGTGGAACTCATCATGCTTTTACAAATAAGGGAGAAGGATTTTGCTTGTTGAATGATCAAGCAATCGCTGCCAAATGGCTAATAAATCAAAAATACGCAAACCAAATATTAATTATTGATTTAGATGTCCATCAAGGAAATGGTACAGCCGAAATTTTTAGAAATGAATCCAGGGTATTTACTTTTAGTATGCATGGTGAACACAACTATCCTCTTCACAAGGAAGTTTCAGACCTTGATATTCCTTTGTTTGATGGCATGAATGATGAGGTTTATTTAAATTTATTAACTGCTAATTTGAATTTAATTTTACAAAAAAATCACCCCAGATTTCATTTTTTATCAATGTGGAGTTGATATTTTATGGACAGACAAATTGGGTAGATTGAATCTTACTTTAGAGGGATGTAAGAAAAGAGATGAAATTGTTTTTCAAATAGTTAAACAATTAGATGTGCCAGTTGTTTGTACAATGGGAGGAGGGTATAGCCCAGATATTAAGACAATCATTGAAGCGCATGCCAACACATTTCGAGTAGCAAGTAAATATTTTGAGTAATGAAGTTGATTTTTAAAGTGATATTGTGTGTTGCAATTTGTCTTTTTTTGGGAGGACTTTCTGGTTATGCCACAGTTTCTGAAATCAAAAATTGGTATTTACAATTAAACAAACCTACATTTAATCCGCCAAATTGGTTATTTGGTCCCGCATGGTCTACACTTTACACTTTTATGGGAATTTCCATCGCTTTGATTTGGGATCGGTTGGATAAAGCCAAGATAAAAATCTTCACTTCCAAGGCTGTAATATTTTTTATTATTCAATTTTTTTTAAACCTTGCGTGGTCAAGTATTTTCTTTTCACTGCATTTGGTTGCTTTTGCATTGATTGAAATGTTGATTTTATGGGTATTTATTCTTTTGACTATAATTCAGTTTTATCGAATTAACAAAATTGCAGGTATTTTGCTTGTTCCATATATCTTGTGGGTATCATTTGCGACTGTATTGACTGCTTCTATTTTATATTTGAATTCATAAATAGGATTAGCGTTTGTCTTTCTAAATTATTTTTCTTCGGTTTTTGATGTTTGAAATTTCGCAAAATTTCTGCATGGAACTCCATCTATTCCTCTAACAAGACTGCACATTAAATTGAATTTTAAATTAGAGTTCCTTTTCCATCAAAAAGTGTTGTAAGACATCAAACAGTTTATAAGATGGTTCTTTTAATTCATAACCTAAATTTAAGTAAAAATCAACCGCATAGTCGCGAGCATGCAAGATAATTTTTTTGATTCCCAATGTTTTACTTTTTGCTTCGGTAGCAAGCATGATTTTCTTTCCATGACCTCTTCCCTGAAGATCAAATTCAACCGCAACAAATCTTACTTGTGCTATTTGATTATCGGTAATATCTAATCTAGCAATGGCGAGAATTGTACCATTTTCATAAAGTGCGAAATGAATTCCGGTTTCGTCTCCATCATTTTTTTCAGAACCTCGAATTTGGTTTAAAGGTTCGCGTAGTACTCTGAATCTTAAATCATAATAAGATTCCCATTCTTTTTCATTTCGTGGTGCTCTAATTTCTACCATGATTTAAATGCAATTGAACTTACTCTCTTAGTAATCTGATTCTCAATCATCTCTTCTCTTATAAACGTTTGTGACTGTTTATCTTCAAAAACTTCCTGTAGGTTTCTTATTTTGCCGCAAGGAACAAAATGGGCATGCATCCAATTCAAAATTTCTTCCGCGTTCAGATTTTTAATTTTATTTTGAAGAAGTTCTGCTAATTTTTCACGATTAATTACTCGGTTTTGATTTATGTTAAATGCCATTTTTCCTGGCAAATCTTCTAAACCAAGATATGAACAGAGTTTTATAAAATGAGAATCGCTACCAATAGCAAAAGTTATTTGGCATTGATCCAATGTTAAAAATATTTCGCCGTATGGGGCAATATTAGGATGTAAACTCCCGATTCTTTGTGGAATAGCGTTTTGCATTAAATATCCGGATGCTTGGTTGACAAGACTGCAAATAGCAGCGTCATATAGTGAAACATGTACCGTTTTACCTTGATTAGTGTTTGTTCGATCTAATAAAGCAAGCAAAAGACCTTCTTTCAATTGATGTGCAGCCAAAACATCAATCAATGCAACTGGCATTTTAATTGGACCACTTTCTTGCGTCCCATTCATGGACATAAATCCACTTTCAGCTTGTAGAATTAAGTCGTAGGCCACACGGTCAGAATCAATTCCAAATCCAGAAATTTTTCCATGGATTAATTTTGGATTGATTTTTTTTAATTCATCATCATTGATTTTAAATTTAATGTCATCACCTTTCTTGAAATTTGTGATCAAAATATCAGCATTTTTTACCAAATCAAGAAATGCAAGATAGTTAGCTTCTTTTTTTAAATCTAAAGCTTTGTATTTTTTCCCAAAGTTAATACTTGCAAAGTAAGCTGAAATTGAATTATTCTTGTCTTCATTTGCCAATTTCCATGTCCTTGTTACATCTGGAAAATTTGGATTTTCGATTTTGATTACTTCAGCTCCTAACTCAGCGAAAAACATACCAACTGAGGGACCAGCTAATACAGTTGAAGCATCAATAACTTTTAATTTAGACATCATAGGTTAGAAATCAATAAATTACAACTTTAGTCCAGCCACACAAATATCATCTAATTGCTCCAGATCACCTTTCCAAGAATTAAATTCATCAAAAATTAGTTTTGATTGATTATCACAAGTTTCCTTTATGTTTTTTTGAATGGTTTCAACAATTTTATTACGTTTGATTTTTTTGCCTCTTTCTCCACCAAATTGGTCAAAAATACCATCTGTAAAAAGATAAACCATGGCGTTTTTAGGGAGAATTATTTCAAATTGTTCGTGTTTCAATTTCGTTTCTGAAAAACAAATGGATTGCTTTGTAGCTTTGACTTTTTTAAGTTTAAAATCTTCATCCGGGGAAGCATAATAAAGTGAAATATTAGCTCCAGAGTATTTGACAATAGAAGTGTTATCATGATTTTTTTTGATTGAGACTAGACCAATTTCCATTCCATCTTTGATTGTATTTAGCTCTTTTCTGAAATGGTCATTGAAGCTTTCATTTACTTTATCTAGAATTTCACCTGGTTCTCTTAATTCAAATTTTTCAACTACTCTTTTTAATATTTTGTAGGAAATAATACTGAGAAAAGCTCCAGGAATTCCGTGTCCAGTACAATCGCAAACAGCAAATAGCATTTCTTCATGTGTATTCATACACCAATAGAAGTCTCCCGCAACGATATCTTTTGGTTTGTAAAGTACAAAAGAATCTGTAAAAAATGATTTATACTCTGATTCTTCAGGTAAAATGGTTTTTTGAATTCTTTCAGCGTATCTTATACTGTCTAGAATATCTTTGTTTTTTGTTTCAATTTCTTCAGTCTTCTTTTCTATTAATTGTTGCAAATTTTGATTCATAAATTCCATTTCTTCCTCGAATAGATTTCTTTCATGAATAGAAAATCCATAAGAAATAAACTCTGAAATTTGAAAAAGAAATGATACTTCAGATGCTTCCCAATTCCTGTATTTATTCGTTTCTTCCTGACATAGTACACCAATCACTTTTCCTTTGTGAAAAATTGGAACATCTAATAGAGAATAAATTTTATTTGGAACTAGATAGGTATCTTTAAAACAACTAGTATATTCATGGCTCAATGCATCATTTGCAATGATGTAAGGCTCATTCAGCATTGCTTCAAAATAAGTAGGAAAATCAATTCTTCTCAATAATTTATTTTGATTTTCACGATTTAAGTCTTCAAATTCTACCTTTTGGGCAAGTAATAATTTATCACAAAAGAGAATTTCTTCATCTTCATTAAATATCCAGAAGCTTGATCTAGAAACATTTAGTGTTTCGGAAATAATATTTACGCAAAATGCGGGAATGTCTGAAACTTTACCTGTTTGAATTATTGGATTTCTTGATAATTTTAACAATGCATCCTTTAACTTCTGATCCTTTATCTCTTTGTTTTTTTCTGTCGTGATATCAACATAAACACCTTGTAAAAGGTAATGTGTTTTTTTATCTTCAATTTTACAAGTTAGTTGAAACCATTTTATTTCGCCATCAGGTTTTGTTAGATATCCATCAACTATAACTTGTTCATTACTAACCAAACCTTTCAATATATTTTTCTTGAAATGGTTTTTATTTTCTACATCGATTGTTTTTAGGAATAATTCCCAATTACTTATTAACTCTTTGTCAGTAAAACCAAAAAATTGTTCACAATTTTCAGAAATAAACAAACATTCTTCACTAAAATCAATACTAATTTTAATTTTCACTAAAACACCAGGAAATGATTTATATAAATCAAGTAAGTGGGATAATTTACTGGTCTTTCTCATTTATTGAAAATTAATTAAACTGTCAGAATTGACTCTTTCAATGAGAATATCCATTTTTTTGCACTTTCCAAATCATTAAACATTTTGGAAGGTATGATTGGTTTTTTAAATTTAAGGTAAAAGTTAGTTAATGACTGAAGGTAAAGAGAATTAACAATAAATGCATCTGCAAGTCTAAATTTATTTAACTCATTTTCAGCATAGAAATTTCTAGATTCAAAAGTGGATTCTATGTTATTAGTCAGGTCAATGATCGCAAAATATTTTTGATTCTTTGTGAAATTAACTGCCTCAAGTAATAACTGTTTCATGATAGGTGTATCAACAACCAAACCATCAGTTAATTTAATAGTCAGAATTGAATCCTCAAACTCATATCTGGCTAAATTTGTTTCTGAAACTTTTAAAATATTCATCGACATATAATCTCCTATAGTCAAATATACAATTTTAATTTGATTGATTTTAATTTTACAGTAAAAATTTAGTTTTTAGAAAGGTATTTATTGTTTGTGCGATTTTAGAGGGTTTACAAACTTTCAACTTTCACTTTTGCGTGTCCAAATCTTACAAAATTCAATTGCTTTGCAGCTTTCATGCTTAAATCTATGAGGCTTGAAGATGATTTTCCAAGTCTATCGTTGATTTTTACAATTACAATTGAATCATTTGCTAGATTTACTACTTTGACTAGAGTTCCAAAAGGCAATGTTTTGTGAGCTGCGGTTAAATTGTCTTGCTTAAAAATTTCTCCAGAAGAAGTTCTTCTACCATGAAATTTGTTGGCATAAAAACTAGCTCTTCCTGTTTGTGAATATTCAGATTTTGGAATAAAACTACAAATTAGAAGCACAAGTAATAAGAGAAAAATATTCTTCATTTTTTAAATTGGACTACAAAGTTATTGTATTGAAGTCACGTTTACAGTTTTTTAAGCAAACATTAACATTTGATTGTTTGATTTTTTTGATATTTAAAGTTGAAATAGCCTGTTTTATAATGTTCCAATTATTTTGTGTCTTTCTATTTCTATTGATTGAAATCTTCAGTATTCTTTTAATTTTGTAGAACAAAAAATCAAATATTTTTATGAATTTAAAGGATTTCGTTCTATCACATTCTGCTCTATCGGAAAAATCCGTTCAAAATACAATTCAACTATTAAGTGAAGGTTCGACTGTACCATTTATTGCACGTTACAGGAAGGAAATGACTGGTGCTTTGGATGAAGTTCAAATAGCTTTAATTAGAGATTTGGTAAAAAAATATGAGGATTTAATTAACCGACAAGGTACGATCTTAAAGGCAATTGAGGAACAAAATAAAATGACTGATGAGCTTAGGGTTAAAATCTCAACTTGTTTTGATTCAGCCTTGTTAGAGGATTTATATTTGCCCTTTAAGCAAAAGCGATTGACAAGAGGAGAAAAAGCAAAGAAATTAGGACTTGAACCTTTGGCAAAAATGATATTATCACAAAATGGTGGAAATCCTTTTCAAATGGCAGGGAAATTTGTTCGGGGTCAAGTTGCTGATGAAGAGATGGCAATTGAAGGAGCAAAAGATATCATGGCAGAGTTCATGAATGAAAATGTTAATTTTCGCGGTAGAATGAGAACTTTTTTTCAACGTAAGGCAATTTTAACCTCAAAAATGATGAAGGGAAAAGCTGAATCTGGAGAAAAGTATAAGGATTATTTTGATTTTTCGGAACCACTTTATAAGGTACCATCACATCGGTTTCTAGCATTGTTTAGAGGAGAGAGAGAAGGGATTTTGGGAATTAAAGCAACACCAAATAAAGAGGAAGCAATTGAAATTATGGGACGTTTTTTTGTTCGGTCAAATGATGCTTGTGGAGATTTGGTTGCATCAACTTGCAAAGACGCCTATGTTCGCTTGATTTCACCATCATTGGAAAATGAGGTAATAAATGAAGCTAAAGAAAAAGCAGACAATGAAGCAATAAAGGTATTCACTACTAATTTAAAGCAATTACTTCTTGCACCGCCTCTAGGAGCCAAAAGAGTATTAGCAATTGATCCTGGATTTCGAACTGGATGTAAAGTCGTTTGTTTGGATGAGTCTGGAAATCTACTAACTAATTTAACTATTTTTCCTCATCCACCGCAGTCG
>JBIKJE010000104.1:0-8738 GCA_044361165.1 Crocinitomicaceae bacterium
TCGTTTTGTGCCATTTCTTTAAAATTTTTGTGTTAAACAATTAAGCTTCTGCTTTCGCAGTTTTAGCTTCACCCATTTTAGCGCGTCTTTTCTCAGCGTAAGCAAGGTGATTTACGTCCATTTTTACTGTAAGGAAACGCATAACACGCTCGTCACGTTTAAAAGACAATTCAAGGTTTGCGATTATATCACCTTCACCTTCAAACTCCAACAAGAAATAAAATCCTGTTGTTTTCTTTTGGATTGGGTAAGCTAATTTTTTCAAGCCCCACTTTTCACTGTGCTTAAGTTTACCACCAAAATTGGCGATTTCACTTTCGAATTTTTGCACTGCTTCCTTTGCCTGATCATCAGACAAAACGGGAGTTAATATGAAAACAGTTTCGTAAGAATTCATAATGTTAATAAATAAAATTAATAATTTAAGGGTGCAAAGATAGGGAATTATTTTTAAAATCAAGCATTTTTGTTGGTTTAGATTGTTGGATGGTTAGATTATTAGATTTTTGGATTGATTGTTCTTCCGTTTTTGAATAGCTATAGCGCTTTTTTGGGATGATTTTTGATACTTTAGCGACAGATTTTTAATTGAACAAAGCCAAATAGAGAGTCAAATCAATGTTATATCGCATTTTAAAAGTACTTGTTGCCATCGGAATCAGACTTTATTACAAAGAAATAAAAGTCAAAAATCGAAAGCAATTGAATGTTAATGGTCCTTTTATTATTCTCGCGAATCATCCGAATACTTTGATGGATGCTTGGGTGATAGGGAATATTTGCAAACAACCAATTCATTACATGGCGAAAGCGACTTTGTTTAATTCGCCGCTCAAACAAAAAATCTTGCGCAGCTTGAACATGATTCCAATCAATCGACGTGGTGAGGGAAAAATTGCTGGGGTTGCGAATCAAGATTCATTTGAAGCTTGTTACAGCGTGTTGGAAGAAGGCAAAACATTGGTCATTTTCCCAGAAGGAACAAGTTATTTGGAGCGTCATTTAAGAGAGTTAAAAACGGGTGCTGCGCGCATCGCATTGGAAGTTGAAAACAGAAATCAAGGAAATTTACATGTTCAAATCGTTCCTTTAGGATTGAATTATTTGAAAGCAAATCGTTTCAGAAGTGATATTTTGGTGCAAGTGGGCAATCCAATGTCGGTCGAAGCTTATTTGGAAGACTACCAACAAAGCGCTGGAACTGCTGCCAAACGTTTGACCGAACAAATTCGCATTCGCTTAGAACAGTTGCTTTTCAATTCCGCAGCGAAAGAGGAAGAAGAATTGACAGAATCGTTACACGAAATTTTCACTTCAAAATACATCAAAAATGAAGGCAAAGGCGTGGAAGGTGAAGTGAAATTGATCAAACAAATCCGCGACAAAATTTCTGAAATCACCATCACGCAACCTTGGAAATTGGATGAAATTAAATCGCGTTTAATTCAACTTCAATGGCAATTAAATAAATTCGAAATCCGTGCTGATTTTTTAGACAGACGATTTCGCTCTGTGATGTTTTTGAGACAAATCGCGATGTCCATCCTGTTTTTAGTCATCGGTTTGCCATTGTTTTTGTATGGCGTTTTACACAGTATTTTGCCTTTCAAGTTGATCGATATTTTGGTTCCAAAAATGACCAAAGAAGTGGAATATTACGCGCCCATGGCCGTTTTACTCGGACTTGTACTTTATCCTTTGACTTATTTGGGTTTTGCTTACGGCGTTCAATGGTTGTTTGACCTCACTTTCTGGGAAAAATTCGCCTATTTCTGGAGCTTACCGATTTTCGGCTTATTTGCTTTTTCATTTTTCAAATACCTAAAACACATCGCTTTCAAATGGAAATTTGTGTTTTTGATGATCAACAACAAGCAAACGATGTTGGAGTTGCAAACGCAGAAGAATGAGTTAAGGGAGTTGATTTTTGGGGAGTAGATCTTATCTCATCTCTAAATACCTCACAGCCAACTCATAACTTTCCATCCCAAATCCAAAAATGCAACCTTTGCAAACAGGCGAAATCAGCGATGTATGTCGAAAAGATTCTCTCGCAGTAATATTCGAAATATGCACTTCCACAACAGACGTTTCAACTGCTGCAATGCAATCGCGAATCGCAACACTCGTATGCGTGTATCCACCAGCATTCAAAATAATTCCATCTACTTTCGCAGCTTGAATTTGATTGATAATTTCGCCTTCAACATTCGATTGAAAATAAATCAAATTTGCTTTGGTCTTGGTTTTCAAGATTTCAAAATAAGTCTCAAAAGTCATATCGCCATATACCGATGTTTCTCGCTGACCAAGTAAATTCAAATTGGGTCCGTTAATGATTAAAATGTTCATATTTGTATTCATATTTGCATGCAATGACTTGGGAACGCTATATTAAGCATTTTGTTTCGTATTTGAAAATCGAAAAAGGCTTGGCTGAAAATTCTATTTTGGCTTACCAGCGTGATGTCCTGAATTTGATGGATTTCGCCATCAAGCAACGAATTGAAGTTGAAGCGATTCGTGTAGTGCATCTGAAAGCGTTTTTGACTTCCATCAACGAATTGGGAATTGGCGCAAGAAGTCAGGCAAGAATGATTTCTGGAATCAAACAATTTTTTCTCTTTTTGATTTTGGAAGATGTCATTAAAAATGACCCCAGCGAATTGCTCGAAATGCCGAAAATTGGAAAAAAACTCCCCGAAGTTTTGGAAATTGAAGAAATTGACGCTTTGATTGCAGAGATTGATTTGAGCAAAAACGAAGGTCACAGAAACCGCGCGATGTTGGAAACGCTTTACAGTTGCGGTTTGCGGGTGAGTGAATTGGTTAATTTGCGATTTTCGGATTTGTTTTTTGAAGAAGGATTTATCCGCGTCATCGGAAAAGGAAACAAGGAACGATTGGTTCCCGTGAGTCCAAGCGTGGAAAAGGAAATCGGGATTTACAACGATTTTATTCGCCGTCACCAACACATTCAGCCTGGAAATGAAAATGTTGTTTTTCTAAATCGACGAGGAGCGAAATTAACGCGCGTGATGATTTTCACCATCATCAAAAATTTGGCAAACGAAGTTGGATTGCAAAAGAACATCAGTCCGCATACTTTCCGACATTCTTTTGCAACACATTTGCTCGAAGGCGGTGCCAATTTGCGTGCAATTCAAGAAATGCTGGGACATGAATCAATCACAACCACAGAAATCTACACGCATTTAGACCAAAGATTTATCCGTGAAGCAATCATTTCCTATCATCCGCGAAATATCAAATAGACTTTGAAACTCCTCCATGCTCTTTTCGGTAATTTTCAATCAATTGATTCAAAGAATCCAAATAATCGGATAGATTTTTTTGGTCAATCGTTGGATTTTCTTCCGTCGGAATGGAGACAGGCATTTCAGTCAAAAATTTAGACAATTCAGGCTCATTTTTTCGAATCCAAAGTGTTTTCGCTAAAATTTGCTCATTCAAAATTTGAATCGGTGTTTTTTCTTCGGAATTTTCGGTGCTACTTTTCATAATCTTAGATTTTATTTTCTTCAAGGTAGTTCGATAAAACAGATTTATAGTTCAATTGACAGTATTTCACGCTCAAATTTTGATTTATTGTGAGTAATTCAAATAAATTTTGATTTGTCGGATAATTCAATTTAAAGCATAAATTTCAGAATTTTCAATTTCGGCCTTGGAAGAAAGGTTTCACTAACGTGGCTGCTGCGCGGTTTAAAGGTGAACTGAAAATGTAGACTTTTGGAGGACTTCCGAAGGATGCTGCGAAGCGAACCTACGTAACGCTAGTGGAGTAGATCACCGACACTTCCGAAGGATGCAGCGAAGCTAAAATCACGTTTTCAGACCGCGATAGCAGCACCGCAGGTAACCTTTTAAAATAAAGCGCTTAATACGAAAATTGTTTTTGTTACTAAAATTTGCGCTTTAACTTGATGAGAAAGCCTTGATTTTTGGGTTCGTTTTTATCAAGCAAAAGGAACAAAAGATTATAATTATGCAATAATTATTCTAAACATTGACTTGTTAACTAATTGAGCGATTTTAAAAGCTTTGCTTGAATTAATACCTTAATTTTGGAATCATTGATTAAAGTCAAAATTATGTTCAATCGGGTTTTTCTATTTGTAATTGGTATTATCAGCATCGCATGGATTACTTATGTTGGTTTTGATTTACTCGATCGCTCAGATAAAATTACTCCGCAAAATATTTTTGACTCGCGCGACGGCGAAATCTTGATTGTAAATAGAACCAAAGAATTGGATTTAAATCAATTGGATTTCAAGATTCACAGTGAATTCAAAGTTTGGATGGATACTTTGTTGGCTGCTCCGTTTCCAAATGAACGCATTTTTGTTTCTCGCAAAAGACCTTTGATTGTAGTTGAATTACCTGTGATTTGGAGCGAAACGGTTGCCAATAAATATTTCAAATCCAAAAACATCACGCTGTCCAAAGTAGATGAAGATGAATTCACCATCGGCAATGGAACCAAAGTTCGTTTTCAACGTAATTTTTTATTGATCTCAAAATCTGAAATCGAACCAACAGAAGAAAGTCTAGATTGGCCACTTTGGGATAAAAAAGCGACCGCGAGTATCATTCAATTGAATCAACCTTTGTTGTCAACGGATGTTTATTTCAAAACCGACGGAACCGTTTCTTACCAAACGAAATTCAGCAAAAACATCAATAGCAAAAAAGTAGACGATCAAGATATTTTCGCCGAAGTTTTACCCAATAAATTGAAAAATTACCATTTCTATGAAAAGAAATTTGCGCTTTCTTCGGAAGTAATTTCAGCCGAAAGTCCGCTTTACAAATGGGCAGAATTTGGTTTTGTTCAATTTGAATATCAAGGAAAAAAATGCATCGTTTCAGATTATCTGAGCGGACAAGATCCTTTTGTGGTGATTAGCGAAGAAATGTCAAATGCAGACACGATGACAAACGCTTCCACGCGACAATATCGCAAAATTCAATTGACAAAATCGTTTCCAAGCAATTTGTCGAAAGGATTCTACATGATGTATCTAGCGGATAAAATTGTTATTTCTGAGAGTAAAGAAACTTGTCAAGCGATTGTTGCTGATTACGAATTAGGAAAAACTGTTGCGTTAACCGAAAACATCAAAAATGCGATTTATCAGAAATTACCAAAGAAAGTTTCTGAGCGATTCATTTCTGGAAACGTAGCTTTCGCGCAAAGTGCGTATCAAAACATTTTGATCAAAACGCAAATCTTCCGCTTGATGGTTGAAGAGCAAGAATTGGAAGAAGTTGAAATTCCAAAAGAAATGAGTTGGTCGCAAACGATTGATGGACGTGTAATTCAGTTTTTAGGTCGTGGAAATCAACAATACATTTGGACTTCTGCCGGTAAATTGGTTTCTATTTCAAATAAGCAATTGCGTTGGAAAATCAATGTGGAGGGAACATTGATTAGCGATCCACAATTCATCGAATGGCAAGGAAATGTCCCCAATGTAATTCTATTCAACACAGATTCTAAAATTTATTTGATCAACGAATCGGGTCAAAACATCGCTGGTTTCCCATTCCAAGTTGAAAACAACGCAACGAATGGAGCGACGTTCTTCAAGTCGAAAAACGCTGGAAATTTAGTAGTCATGGATGAACGTGAGCAATTATTGCACATTGATTCAAGAGGAAAGCTTTTAAATTCTCTTAAAATGAATGTCGGAAATGTCAAAAATCCAGTGAATGTTTTCATGCAAAAAGGGAATTTGATTGCTGTTGTTACTGGTTCACAAAGAACGCAAACAGTGAATTTACAAAAACATAAAATTGTAAAAACGCACGAAGCAATGCCGCAAGAAAGGGTAGCGGTGAGTTCTGAAAATGGTCCGAATTATTTCGCGGTTCAAAATGGATCATTGAAAAAATTGGATTATACTGGTAAAGAAACTGTGTTGGCGAATTATCCAAATGCAAAACAATTCAAATTAATAGAAGGGAAAAATTTCACTTACATTTCTTTCATCAGCTACAACAAAATTCACGTGTTGAATCAACAAGGTGTCAAATTATTTCAATTTGATATTCCTTTCAAAGAATTGGCTTCCTACGATGTCATCACACTTCAAAATGGAAAAACCTTCATTGCAATGATCGATGCGATTGAGAATAATTTATATGTAATAGATCGCTCTGGAAGAAACTACACCCAAAAACCTTTGGAAGGAAAAGAACAAGTAATTCTTTCTGAAAAAGGAAATAATAATTTGGTCGTTACGACTTCCGGAAACGGTTTTGTTGTTCAGTATTTTGATGTTTTAAAGCAAGGAAGTTCAGCAACCGGTCAGGAGGAATAGATTTTTTGTGATTCAACGAGTAAAGAAAATTAAGGACAAATGAATTATTTTGATCAAATCAACGAAATCTATCAAATAAGCAAAGCGCGCCTTTTAATTCATTTTTCCGTGTTATCTGTGTCATCCTTGGCTAAAATAAATTACTATCCCATTTTGATTTTCATTCAAACACTTTTTCACTCGGTCAAACTGAGCTTGCCGAAGTGAACTCTTACACTTTTAACTCTTACACTTTTAACTTTTAACTCCCTTCCGCTGAGCTTGTCGAAGTGCACTTTTAACTCTTACACTTTTAACTTTTAACTCTTACAATGAGCCTGTCGAAGTGAAATCTTCCCAAAAATTCAAATAACTTTTTTCAACCGACTCAGCTTCGTCGATTTCAACGATATTATCTGCAAACATCCCAGCTATCGCCAAACACATTGCAATTCGATGATCATTATGCGAATTCACTTTTCCGCCAAGAATCGAATTTTTTCCGTAAATGTGCATGGTGTCGTCTTGTTCATTCAACACAATATTGACACCTAATTTTTCAAATTCTGATTTCAAAACTTCACCGCGATCGCTTTCTTTGTGCTTCAATCTTGAAATTCCTTTGATGTCAGAACGACCATCGCAAAGTGCCGCGAATGTTGCCAATGCAGGAAACAAATCAGGACAATGCGTAGCGTCGAATTGAAAAGATTTGCGTTCGTTTCCTTCGATAGAAATTTGATTTTCATCAAAAACAATCGTACAATTTGCGGCTTCAAATGCCTTTAAAATGGCCTTGTCAGCTTGTAAACTTGTCAAAGAAAGACCTGAAACTTGGATATCTTGCCCAAGCGCTGATGCGACCAACCAATAACTCGCGGCACTCCAATCTCCTTCAATTTCATAATTTGTTGGCAAGTATTTTTGTTTTCCAGCGATGATAAATTGTTCAAAATTTTGATGTTGAATTTCTATTCCAAATTGAGTCAGGGTGTTGAGCGTCATTTGAACGTATGGAATGCTTTTAAGATTTTCAACACTTAAACGGCTTTCTTTTTCCAACAAGGGAAGCGCCATCAGCAATCCTGATAAATACTGTGAACTCACACTTCCATCCAGAGAAATTTCACTTCCACGCATTGGACCTTCAATTTCAATGGGAATATAGCCATTTTGCGATTTCACTTTCGCTCCAAATTGAGGTAAAATCTCCTCAAAAAAATGCATTGGACGTTTGGCAAGCGAACCAGTTCCGCTGATTTCATATTTTCCAGAATGCGCAGCACAGACATTAGTGATTAATCTAAATCCCAAACCGCTTTCGTGCATATCGATTTTTGCATCAGTTGGAAATTCTTGAATTCCTGTGATTTCAGTTTTATTTGATTCGAGATGTATTACTTGCGCGCCCAATTTTTGTATCGCTTGAAGCATGGCTACTTCGTCATTGCTGTTTCCAACGTTGGATAAAGTACTTGTTCCTTTGCAAAGCGCCGAAGCTAAAACTGCACGTTGCGTATCGCTTTTCGAACTTGGAATTTGAATTATTCCAGCGTATTTTCCAGGAGAAACAGTTTTTTTCATTTCAATAAATCTGGATTCATCACGCGGGTTTGGTGGCGAATTGATTCTTGGTGAATATCATCCATGATGCTGCGAACAAACTTCGGCGTCAAATACATTTCCTCCACTTTTTCAAGTCGAGCGGCGATGATTTTTTTCCAATGATTTTCTTGTAAAATAGTGATGTTATTTTGTCTTTTGAAAATCCCCAATTCTTCGCTCACTTTCATTCTTGCTGAAAGGATTTCGAATAAACGGTCGTCTAAATCGCCAATTTTAGTCCTAAAATCTTCCATTTCTGACCACAACGAATCTCCAATTTGATTGGAACGAAGTATCAATTTTTCAATCAAGTTTTTTAGAACTCCTGGAGTGATTTGCTGTGCTGCGTCAGACCAAGCTTCATCCGGATTTGGATGTGTTTCAATCATCAATCCGTCGAAATTCAAGTCCATTGCTTTTTGAGAAATTTCATGTAATAAATCTCTGCGTCCTGAAATGTGACTTGGATCGCAAATCAAGGGAATGTGAGGCATATTTTCTTTCAGTCCAATTGGCAATTCCCAATTGGGAACATTGCGGTATTTGGGATGTTTATAAACCGAAAAACCACGGTGAATTGCAGCCAAATCGGTCAATCCAACTTTCTGAAATCTTTCAAAAGCACCCATCCACAAACTCAAGTCAGGATTGACAGGGTTTTTGATCATGACCGGCGTGTTCGTTCCTTTCAGAGCATCAGCTAAATCTTGAATTGCGAAAGGATTTACAGTTGTTCTAGCGCCAATCCAAAGCACATCTACACCAGCTTTGAGCGCACTTTCCACATGTTTTGGATTCGCAACT
>JBIKJE010000105.1:0-8713 GCA_044361165.1 Crocinitomicaceae bacterium
TTTCATCGTATTTGGATCGGTCGCCTTGCGCATTCTTAATTTCGTTATTGAGTTGTTCCAAACTTTGAGAAGCTTCGTAAATGTTTCTTCTCATTCCATCATTCGAAGATTGAAAAAACGACAAACCAGTGGAAATGTATTTATAATCTTCCAGTTTTTGTGCCCATTCGACATTGATGGTGTCTAAGCTGCTACTTTTTCGGTAAATATCTTTCCTTACAGCATTTACTTCTTCTATCATCGGCGTTAAATCTTCAATTTGCGCGCCCTTCCATGTTTCGCGAATGCTATTTATCTTGTTGATCAATGATTCCATTTTGTCCAATTGTTTCTGCTTTTTCACATCGTGACATGCGAAAAGAATGAAACAAGCAACAAGTCCGAAAACGATTTTTTTCATTGATTTTTATTTACAACAAAAATAATCAAATGTTTGGCTTCTGCCAATTGGTTGGATTTGGAATTTTGGAACACAAAAAAACCGAAGAAAATGAATCCTTCGGTTTTTTGATAACTAATAGAAAATCGTCTTATAAATTATAGTAACCAGCTTCAATTAAACTAGTTGCAATAATTTGTCTTGCTTCTTTTGGATTGAAGTTTTCAGTTTTGGTAAATCTTCTCAATCCCATCAACATCATGCGCGCTTCGTCGCCGTCAGCGAATGAATTGATTGCATCTTTTCCAGCTTTAGCAATTCTATCTGCCGCGTCGTAGAAATATGTTTTTGCAATCGCAATTTGAACTTTGGCTGCTTCTTCGCCTTTGCTTTGGATAAGTTTATCCACACGCAATAAAACTGATTCAGCTTGATATGTCCAGATGGCAATGTCTGCAATTCCCATCAAAACTTCTTGTTCTTTGGAAAGTGTTTGCATTAATTTTTGAACAGCGGATCCAGCAACCATCAAGATTGATTTTTTGAATCCTTCAATCATTGCATATTCAGCAGCCAACGGTCCGTCGCCCGTTTCAACTGCTT
Organism: Crocinitomicaceae bacterium; assembly: GCA_044361165.1. Classification (GTDB taxonomy): domain Bacteria; phylum Bacteroidota; class Bacteroidia; order Flavobacteriales_D; family Crocinitomicaceae; genus JAQVCM01. The sequence continues at coordinate 983 of JBIKJE010000105.1, forward strand.
CTGGAATACTCATCAATTCGCCGGCAACTTGCATCGCAGGTCCCATCAAATCCAATTCACCTTTCAAAGCACGTCTTAGTATCATGTCCACCGTTAACATGCGGTTGATTTCATTTGTTCCTTCAAAAATTCGGTTGATTCGAGAATCTCTGTAAGCTCTTTCTACCGTTGATTCTGCAGAATAACCCATTCCGCCGAAGATTTGAACTGCTTCATCTACCACATAATCCAAACATTCAGATCCTGCCACTTTCAAAACGGCACATTCAGCAGCGAATTGTTCAATTCCTTTCAATGTTGCTTGCGATTTTGGCATTCCACCATCGATGTATGCTTTAATTGCATCGTCGATGTTTTGTCCTGCGCGGTATGTAGCAGACTCAACTGCAAAGGCACGAATTGCTTGTTCAGCGATTTTATATCTGATGGCGCCATATTTTGAAATTGATCGACCAAATTGTTCTCTTTCGTTTGCATATTTGATAGATTCTGTGATTGTTTCTTTGGCACCACCTAAAACACCAGCTGCCAATTTGATGCGGCCAATATTTAAAATGTTGATGGCGATTTTGAATCCATTTTCTCTTTCAGAAAGCATGTTTTCAGCCGGAACTTTTACGTTGTTGAAGAAAACTTGTCTTGTAGAAGAACCTTTGATTCCCATTTTTTTCTCTTCTGGATTCAAAGAAATTCCTTCAGAATCGGCTTCCACCAAGAATGCGGTTAGATTTTTATCATCACCAATTTTAGCAAAAACAGTGAATAGGTTTGCAAATCCACCATTGGTGATCCACATTTTTTGTCCTGTGATTGAATAATAAGTTCCATCGTCTGAAAGTACAGCTTTGGTTTTTCCTGAATTGGCATCCGAACCTGAACCTGGCTCTGTCAAACAATAAGCGGCTTTCCATTCACCAGTTGCTAATTTTGCGACATATTTTGCTTTTTGACCTTCAGTTCCGTAATACAACAATGGCAAAGTTCCAATTCCAGTGTGTGCTCCATAGGCAACAGAGAACGAGTGTCCTTTTCCTAATCTTTCAGTGGCCAATAAAGAAGTTTTGAAATCAACGCCCATTCCTCCAAATTCTTCTGGAACAGACATTCCCAACATTCCCAATTCTCCTGCTTTTTCCAAAAGTGAAGGCATCAAACCTTCTTCCATTTTGTCGATTCTTTCCAAGTTTGGAGTGACTTCTTGAGCGATGAAATCATCACACATTTGTGCAATCATTTTTTGTTCTTCAGTCCATTCTTCAGGTGTAAAAATCTGAGAAGGCAATGTTTTTCGGATGATAAATTCTCCGCCTTTTAAAGCTGATTGATTTAATTCTGACATATAAGTATATTTAAAAAAGTCTTTATTTTCGACTAAGGTAAAAAACACTTTTTTATTATGCAAGCATATTAAATATATTTTTTGTTAATTAAACCAAACTGGAAATTCAGGGATATTAATTTTGGTAAAAAAGCAAGAAATGAAGAAAAAAGGAAAATTTGTTTTATTTCAAAACATTGACGTGTCCTGTAATCACATGAGGTTTCACATAGTCTTCACAAGAAACGTATTTTAACACATAGGTATATGTATCGTCTTGAACTAATTTTCCGCCGTAAGTGCCATCCCATCCATATTCTGGGTCGTTTGATTCGAAAAGTAATTCACCCCAACGGTCGAAAACTTTGAAAGACCAATAGGACACTTTAAGATAGATAATTGCATTAAAGATATTATTAAATTCATCGCCATCTGGAGTGAAAGTATTTGGAATATAAACGGTAAACGGCTCAATGTACAAACCTACAAAACTTGTATCTGTGCAACCAAATTCATTCGTTACAATTTGTTGCGGATATTTTTGACCGCTTGTTGTGTAATAGTAGATTGGATTTTGCAATTCGCTTACGCCTGTTCCTTTGTCATTGAATAGATAGACGTAGCTAATGGCACCGCTAGACAAATCTGTGAAAGTGATTTTAGAGTTGCAAATATCAGTTATTTCAGGGCTCACACTAAACTTTGAAACTGGAGAAGGATGTACTTCCAAAAAGTTTGGTTTGATCATTTCAAGTGCTGCAATACAGCCTTCATTTGTTTCTATTTGCAGAGAGACATCATAGATTCCGGGCTCAGTATAAATATGTCCTGGATTTTGCAGCGTTGAAGTTGATCCATCACCAAAATCCCAAAGATATTGAATAGGTGTATCTGAAATACTTAAGTCAATAAATTGAGCTAAATATGGAGCACATCGTAAGTTTGAATCAATTCCAAAATTGATAGTGGGCTCTCTAAAAATGGTGACTGTCGAAGTTGCAGTTTCTGAACAGGAATTGAATGAAGCAGTCAATGTTACAGGATAGACGCCAGGTTGACTGTAAACAACATTGTTGACGTCCTCTTGATTAGAAGTTTGAATGGACGCATTTGGACCAAATTCCCAATTGATCACTGTAATGTTTGGCGGACCAGAAACGGTTCCATCAAAATTAAAACTGTTTTCGGTAATGCAGAGGGAATCGTTGTGCGTAAAGTCCACGAATAGTGATTCATAAACTGTGATTGGTTGAATCAAGGTATCGTTGCAAATGTTATTGTTATTCACAATCAAAGTAACGTTATAGGTTCCACCAGTGGGATACGTGAAATTTGGACTAGATGCAGTACTAATATCGGTTGTAGTGTTGGGTACTCCAAAATCCCAATTGTTTCCCAATGCATTTTGTGAATTGTTGATGAAATTTACTGTTAGTCCACCGCATTCAGCTCCTTGTGGAACGCTAAAGTCTGCAGCTGAGCCTGGGTAAATATAAACTGAGTCCGTGAATGTTCGCAAGCAAGTACCAAAACTTCCTGTGAGTGTAACAGGCATATATCCACTAGTAGAAAAACTGACATCATTTACGTCGAGTTGGTTCGAAGTTGCAATTGAAGCATTTGGACCAAAATCGTAGGTAAAGGTTGTTCCAACAGGTCCCTCAAAAGTTCCGTTGAAATCGAACGAATTGTCAAACAAGCAAAGTGAATCATTCACAGTGTAGTTTACTTGAAGGTTTTCATTTACCTCAAAAACTTGAACTGAAGTATCTGTGCAAGGCCATCCTGGATTTGCAATGAGTGTGACATTGTATGTTCCTGGCGCTGGGAAAGTGAAAGATGGTTCAAATTGTGAACTAACATCAGTTGACGAGTTTGTTACCCCAAAATCCCAAGCGTAAGAGGATGCCCCATAACTTTCGTTCTCAAAAGTGATTGTAGCTCCTTCGCAATAGGAAACGAAAGTAGTCATTTCGGCTTGCGGTGTCAAAATCGCTTGTAAAGTGATATTACAGTTTATCACTTGAAATATAAAATCTCTGTCTGTTTGACCTATTAAAACGCCGTTTCTGTATTCCTTTACACGAATTCCGACAACAAAAAGTCCAATTAATTCAGGGTTTGTTGTCAAAACACCTGTTGATTGATCAATAGAAATTGTAGCGCCGGGACCTAGCGGATTTGCAGCACTGAAATTCGTCGCCCAAAAAACTGGACCATAATTTGGCGGTGGAGCTGGATTTGGTTGCGGGGCAGCGTCACTTGCTCCTGAATAAGGCGTAATTAACTCATACACCAATTGATCTCCATCTGGATCTGTTGCTGAGTGATCAAAAACCAAGTCGTCATTGTTGCACAAGACCAAAGGTGGATAGTTTGTAAATCTTGGACTACTATTTATATAATTATTATTTGCTGTACCTGGAATTCGAGTAGTTAATGTGAGACCAGTGCTTCCCGGATCAACAATATTGACTACATCTGGCCTTCTGCAACATCTTTGATAGGACAAAGTGTATCCACCTGCTGTTGGTGGTAAATTTACGATTGTAGTATAAACTGCCTTCTCATTGCAGAATCCAGTGGGTGCAACAACGCATGGATTATTGAAAATAATCGGCAATACAACACTGCCTGGAAAAGGAATTTCGACATTTTGAACCAATACATTATTTGAACTGTAAATCGCCAAATAAAGTGGATTATCGTATGGAGCACCAGAAATAGTGGCACAATCTCGGTAGACCGCCACGTAAATGCGATAGTTATTGTTTCCAAGATAGTCATAGTAGATTTCACCACCAATAATGTGGGTTGCGCGTGCATTGAAAAATGAACACCAAAAGAGGAGAAATAAGAATAATCCTTTAAACTTCATAGTCTGTGATAAGTAAACGAACTAAATCAAACTTTGGTTGCTTAAAATTGTCTTGAAACGAACAAATTTAACATATTCAGTGCTGATTTTAAGTTAATTTACACTTTTTTTAACATTTTCGCTTTTACAAAAAATTAAATGGATTATCCTGTTTATACTGAAATCCAAGTAAAGATTTTGATTTTTGATTATCAACAATCTTCAGGCATAAAGTGTTTTCTTCCTTTGCAAATATTGGTATTGTTAGGTTTAGTTTTTCGCAACAGTAAGTGTAGTACTTTTCTTTAGAAGGATGTTGTGACGCACAGGCGTTGAAAATTTCTCCCCAAATTTGCTTTTCGATGATCAGTTCGATTATTCTTATACAATCTTTTTGGTGAATTAAATTCACGGGTGCTTTTCCATTTGGAAGATTTTCTTTTCCTGCAAAGTACTTGGCGATTTGCCTATCTTCACCGATTAATCCAGCCATTCTGATAATCGTTAATCGTTCTTTCAACTTTTGATGCAAGGCTTCTTCCGCGAATGCTAAGTGATTTTCATTGACCAAATCAAGTCGGTTGAATTCATCTTCTTTTGCAATGGAAATAGAATCTGGATAAATGCCTGTAGAACTAACAAAAAGAAATTTTGTTTCAGTTGGAAATGGTAGAATTGCTTTCAGTAGTTGTTCGCCATAAAAACGGAAATCCGAATTAGAATTATTTCTCCTCGGTGGAAAGTTGAGGACACAAATGTCAGTTTTTTCGAAAAAAGAACTTAAATTTTGCGGTAAATCTGCAGAAAAATCTAATTCTACGACTGAAAAACCATTTTCTTCCAATGATTTAATTTTGGAAAAAGTGGTTGTTGTCCCTACAATTTGGTGCCCTTTTTCTACTAATGATTTTCCTAATGGAAATCCTAACCAACCAAAACCAATAATCGCTATTTTCATCTTTTCGAATTCTGCGACAAAGGTCTCAATTAATAATTGATTCAAATAATTTTTGGTCATTTTCTTCCAAACTTTTTAACTTGAAATTTGTTCTTGAAAGGGTTGATAAAAGTCAGGAAAATTTCCTTCAAATTTCGAACTTGACTCAAACAACTTGTATAACTTTACAGCGCTTTTTAATTGTTTGAAAAGTAAAAAAGGAAAAAAATGAACAGACCTTTCAGTAAATGGTTTATCCGACTCAATTGGATTTCATTGGTGTTGATTTTTCTTGTGACCATCGCAGGAAGTTTTGTGAGAATTTCTGGAAGCGGAATGGGTTGTCCAGATTGGCCAAAATGTTTTGGTCAGTGGGTTCCGCCAACGGACGAAGCGGTTTTACCTGCTGATTATAAAGTTGTGTATTCAACCAAACGCGCCAAAAAAATTGAAAAATTCTCGAAATTATTGGATGCAATTGGATTCAAAACGGAAGCAAAAAAAATAAGAGAAGATAAATCATTGTTGTATGAGCAAGATTTTAACGCACAAAAAACGTGGACAGAATATGTCAATCGCTTGGTAGGTTTTTTGGCTGGAAATGCGATTTTGTTGATTTTTCTGTGGGTTTTAGTTCGATATAGACAACGAAAACTGGTTTTTCTAGCGACCATTAATTTGATCTTTTTGATGTTTCAAGCTTGGTTCGGTTCCATTGTAGTTGCAACAAACCTGGTTCCTTGGACGATAACGGTTCATTTATTCTTCGCAATTGTAATCATTGCGATTCAGGTGATTATTTTACTGCAAGTTAGTCCCAGTCAGCAAATCAAATTGCATCTTTCCACGCCGATGAGGTGGATTGTAGGTATCACTTTTTTAATCACTTTTATCCAAATGTTTTTAGGAACGCAAGTGCGCGAATCGATTGACTTGTTGACGATGCAAGGCTATGGAAGTGATTCATGGACGGATAAATTGGGAATGCCGTTTTACATTCACCGTTCTTTTTCATGGCTGGTATTAATTATGTTGACTGTTCTGGCATGGTTGAATTTCAAAGGACCGCAAAAACGTCTGATTTATATGGCTTTCATTGTGTTGGCGATTGAATTGACTTCTGGTGTTTTATTGGCATATGCCGACATGCCAGGATTGGTGCAAACTTCCCACTTGATTTTTGCTACTTGGTTATTGACAATTTTGTTGTTAGCTACTTTAAGAATGCGAAAATTAACCGTGAATTAGAAGTTTCGCTATTTTCCCCATTTGATATTTGTACTTTTGTGATGCGCAAGTTGCGTAGATCACACAAAATTATTTTATGCCATTTTCTTCTTTCGGATTATCAGAAGCTTTAGTCAAAACGCTGACTGAATTAAAATACGAGCGTCCTTATCCTGTTCAGGAAAAAGTAATTCCAGCGATTCAGACGCTAAAAGATGTTTTGGTTATTGCTCCGACTGGTTCAGGTAAAACCTTGAGTTTTGCGCTTCCAATTTTGAATAAATTGGCAGACAAAAAGTTAGAACGAAATCGAAATATTCAAGCACTAATTGTGCTACCAACACGAGAATTGGCCATTCAAGTGCAAGCCGTTTTCCATACATTTACTTCTGCGATGAATTCAGATGTTCGTTCCATGGCAGTTTATGGAGGAGTTTCAATCAATCCGCAAATGAAAGCGATGATGGGGGTGAATGTTTTGATTGCCACACCAGGACGTTTGATTGAATTGATAGAGTCCAATGCGGTGAAATTGCACGAATGCAGAACTTTGGTGCTTGATGAAGCGGATAAATTGTTGAATTTAGGTTTCCAAAAGGAAATGAATCGCATCTTGTCGGTTTTACCTGAAAAGCGACAAAATTTACTTTTTTCAGCAACATTAAATGAAGATGTTTCAGCGATTACACAGATTTTATTGCAAAATCCTGAAGTCGTAAAAATCGAAGCTGAGGAAAAATCAATTGAATTAATTCAACAAGCAGCTTATCGTGTTTCGGAAGAAAAGAAAGGACCGTTGTTGCGCTATTTGATAAAATCCAAAAACATGCAACAAGTGTTGGTTTTCACCAGTTCTATTTTTCAAGCGGATAAAGTAACCGATAAATTGCAGAAAAATGGGATCAACGCCGTAGCAATTCATAGCAAGAAAAGTCAGGAAGCGAGAACGAAATCTTTGGCGAATTTCAAAGCTGGAAGAACGCGTGTATTGGTTGCAACTGATTTGATTTCAAGGGGAATTGACATTCAGTTTTTACCTTTTGTTTTCAACTATGATTTGCCCAGATCTCCTAAAGAATTTGTGCATCGAATTGGTCGAACTGGAAGGGCAGAAGCGAGTGGCGAGGCGCTGACATTCGTAACACCTGAAGACGAGCACCATTTCAAAGTGATTCAAAAGAAAATGAAAAGAATGGTCGAAATGGTCGATTCTGAATCATTCGATCTGAAAGGATTTTAGTTTTCGATTAGATATTTAGTACGAAGCTTTGCGTTTAAAGAAGAGATTTGTATATTTGCACCCCAAACGATTTTCGCAAGAAAATTAGGTCCTATAGCTCAGTTGGTTAGAGCACCTGACTCATAATCAGGTGGTCGCTGGTTCGAGCCCAG
>JBIKJE010000106.1:0-8615 GCA_044361165.1 Crocinitomicaceae bacterium
CGATAAAGATTTTAAATGGTTTGGTCTAGATCCTGCTGGCAATATGGTTGAACCAGGTAACTATGGATATGTAATTTTCGCTACTGATTTGAATGGAAAGAGCATCAAAATGTTCAAAAGCTTGACAATCAAATAATTTTATTAGAAATAATTACTCCTGTATTTCTAAATTAAAGAGGTTTCTTTTGAAGCCTCTTTTTTTTGTAATTATTGGAAATAAAAAAACCCGTAACTTATTCATTTACGGGTTTTTGAGGTCTCGAGCGGATTCGAACCGCTGTAGACGGTTTTGCAGACCGCTGCCTAACCGCTCGGCCACGAGACCAGAACGGATTGCAAAATTAGCAAAATTTATTTTGAATCAAACCTTTTTGATGCTTTCCTCTATAATTATTGCCACATTTTCAACATCTCCATTTATTGGTGGACAAATCTTGGTGATTTTCACTTTGATGTGATGTAAGTTATTCAATGTAGTTTTTAATTTTTCGATGATTCGGTATCCAACATGCTCTATTAGTTTTGAGCGGATTGCCATTTCTTCAGCAACAATTTTATTTACGATGACATAGTCAATCGTATTTTCCAAAGTGTCTGTTTCTGCGGCCAACTGAAAATCTGTTTCCATCCAAACGTCTACTAAATAGTTTCCGCCAATTTTCCCCTCTTCAGGTAAACAACCGTGAAAAGCATAAAGTCTGATTCCGTTAACTTCGATGATGTGTTTCATCTTAAGAATGTGATTTTAATTTTTCTAATCCTTCGTACATTCTTTCAACACATTCTTCTTGTCCAATGAATGAGGCAATTTCAAACATACTTGGGCCCATTCCTGCTCCCGTGATTAGCAATCTAAACAAAGGTAAAACAGCTCCAATTCCCAGTTGTTTTGCTTCTAAAAAGGATTTAAAAGCTACTTCAATCGTACTTGGATAAAAATCTGTCAATGATTTCAAACGATCATTCCATTCAGACATCAATACAGCTGAATCTGATTTCCATTTTTTAGAAACTGTTTGTTCGTCAAAATTTTCAGGTCTATGCAATAAATAATCGCCTTCTGTTAAAATGTCGTCAACAAATGTTGCACGTTCTTTCATCAATCTAGCAACATCAACTAATGCGTCTTTATCGTATTTATTGTTTAATTTTTGCGATAATAACTCACCAAGCGTTTCATTTGATGTATTTCTTAAATATTGTTGTTGAAACCATTTTGTTTTATCCGCATCAAATTTTGCCCCTGCTTTACCTACTCTTTCTAAGGTAAAGATTGCAGCTAATTCCTCAATGGTAAACAATTCTTGCGTTGTTCCAGGATTCCACCCTAAGAATGCCAACATATTTACAAATGCTTCTGGAAAGTATCCTGATTCTCTATATCCAGTGTATTTTTCTCCTTCTACTGAAATCCAATCTGTTGGGAAAACAGGAAACCCTAATCTGTCTCCATCTCTTTTGGAAAGTTTTCCATTTCCATCAGGTCTTAGTAACAAAGGTAAGTGTGCAAAATTTGGACAATCCCAACCAAACGCATCATAAAGTAAAACGTGAAGTGGCGCAGATGGCAACCATTCTTCTCCCCTAATCACATGACTGATTTCCATCAAATGATCATCTACAATATTTGCCAAATGATACGTTGGCATTCCATCGCTTTTAAATAGAACTTTGTCGTCCAAATTATTGGTGTTCACAACCACCCAGCCTCTGATAATGTCTTCAAATCTTACATCAATATTTCTTGGCATTTTCATGCGAATCACATATTGGTCACCATTTTCTAATCTTCTTTTTACTTCGTCAGCAGACAATGTTAAAGAGTTTTTTAAAGACATTCTTGTAACCGTGTTATATTGCCAGTTTGGCATTCCCATGGCTTTTGCTTGCGCGCGAACATTGTCTAATTCTTCAGCTGTATCAAATGCATAATAAGCTTTGTCGTTGGCAATCAATTCTTCAGCAAAAGGTTTGTAAAGCTCCTTTCTTTCGGATTGAATATATGGACCATAATTTCCGCCAATTCCTGGTCCTTCTGTTGCGTGAATTCCACACCATTTAAGTGCATCCAAAATATATGCTTGTGCTCCTTCTACAAATCTTGTTTGATCTGTATCTTCGATTCTAATGATAAAAGTACCGTTGTTTTTTTTTGCAAAAAGATAATTGTACAATGCTGTACGAACGCCTCCCATGTGCAACGGACCCGTTGGTGAAGGAGCAAAACGAACGCGAACTGGTTTGTTTGACATACTTATTAATTTTACTGCAAAGATAATCTTTTGAACATCAAAATTCTTCTTGCAGTTTAGTTTTTGTTTGTTCTTTGAGGAATAAGTTTTACTTTAGTAAGTTATTCTATATACAAATTGTGCAGATGGAACCTTTTGAACATTTATTAAATCAGATAGATGCTTTTATTAGAAAGTATTACAAAAATGAAATGCTTAAAGGAGGGATTTTATTCTTAGGTGTTTTATTACTGAGTTATCTCGTTGTTGCGTCATTAGAGTTTTTTGGTCGTTTTTCTTCTTCTGTTAGGGCTTTTTTGTTTTTCAGCTTTTTGGCCACCAATTTATTTTTATTAGTTAAGTATTTATTCATTCCTTTACTTAAATTAGTTTCTTTCGGAAAACGAATTGATAGGTATCAAGCGTCGTCCATCATTGGTTCTTTTTTTCCAAATGTTTCTGATAGGCTATTGAATACACTTCAACTGAATGATTCTTTATCTAATCAAGATGTTAACTTTGAATTAATCAGGGCTAGTGTAGTCCAAAAATCTCAAAGTTTATCTATCGTTCCTTTTGTGAATGGAATTGAATTGAAGAAGAATCTCAAGTATGCCAAATTTGTTGTGCCTATTATGATTGTTTTTGTAGTTATTTCTTTGGCTTTTCCAAAGTTGATTATGCAGGGTACAAATCGCATTGTACATTACAATCAAGAATTTGCAATTGAAGCACCATTTGATTTTATTTTGACCACTCCACTTGATGGTTTTGAAGAAGGTCAAGATATTCCTGTGGCTGTTAAATTGAAGGGAGAGGAATTGCCAGATAAGATATATTTGGTTAGTTCTCAAGGGAAGTTTTTGATGAATAGAACCTCGAAGGTAGCTAGTTTTTATATTTTAAAAAACCTCAAGGAAGATGCTGTTTTTCATTTTGAAGCAAATGGTTTCTCAAGTAAGGAATATTTGCTTCCAGTGGTTCCAAAATCAGCCATTGGGCGTTTTCAAGCATCGATTCATTATCCATCTTATTTAGGCAAGAAAGATGAAATTGTTTCAAACGCAGGAGATTTGGAGATTCCAGAGGGATCCATTGTAGAATGGAGTGTATTGACTAAGAACACTTCAAAAGTTTCTTTCGAATGGAAAGATACGACTCAGTTTTTTAGTGAGCAAGGCTTTAAGGTAAGAAGAAAGTTTAGAAACTCTACGGATTTGAAAGTGTCTCTAACCAATGCTTCGACTTCTAAGAAAGATTCTTTGAATTATTCAATTTCGGTTGTCAAAGATGCTTTTCCGAGTATTCAAGCTAAGGAAACTACAGATACTGTCTCTGATGCTATACGCTTTTTTGAAGGTCAGATTTCGGATGATTACGGCTTAAGTTCGCTTACATTTTATTATCAAATTATGTCTGAGAAAGGCATTAAGAAACAACAAAAAGTATCTGTCGCGAAAACTTATGGTACAGATATGCCATTCACTTTTGCCATTGATTTTCGTCGGGAACAGCTTGTTGTGAAAGACAAAATTGAATACTATTTCATTGTGAGTGACAACGATGGTGTAAATGGAAGTAAAAGCGTTCGTTCTCAAACATTTGTATATGAATTGCCATCTCTTTCTGAGTTGAATGAGCTAAGAGATGAAACACAAAACCAGACCAAAAAAGAATTGAGCAATTTGCTTAATCGCACGAAGGAATTTCAAAAAGACATTCAACGTTTGAAGAAAGAAACATTGAACTCCAAGTCGAATGAATGGAATAAATTAAATCAGGTAAATCAGCTTAAAGAGGAACAACAATCGCTTCAAAAAGAGCTTGAGCAGATGCAAATGCAAATGCAGGAAAGCATTGATGAAAAGAATCAATTATCTGAAATGGACCCAGAGTTGTTGGAGAAACAGGAAATGTTAGAGAAGTTGTTAGAGGAAGTAATGGACGACGAGTTGTTGGATCTGTTGAAGCAGCTGGAGGATTTAATGAAGTCGCCCGACAAAAATCAATTGAACCAGAAAATGGATCAATTAGAGATGAAGTCTGAGGACATGAAAAAGCAGTTAGACAGAAGTCTAGAAATGTTGAAGAAACTTCAGGTAAATGAAAAGCTTGACGACGTTCAGAAGGAATTAAATGAGCTTTCTAAGGAGCAAAAGGAACTTAAAGAAGCGATTGAAAACAAGAAAATCGACGATAGTAAATCTCTTGAAAAGCAAGAAGAGATTAATAAAAAGTTTGATGAAATTAAAGAAGATTTAAAAGAGCTAAAAGAGTTGAATGAGGCATTAGACAAGCCTATGAATTTGGGCGATCAAGAGAAAGAGAAAGAAGAAATTACGAACGAACTCAAAGATGCAAAAGAGAATCTCAGCAAGCAAAAAGAAAAAAAGGCAGGAGATAATCAGCAGAAGTCTGCTGATGAAATGAAGAAAATGGCTGATGAGCTGGAGATGATGCAGTCCGCGGCTAATAAGAAGCAAGATGAGGAGGACATTAATCTTTTGAGATCGATTTTAGAAAGTTTAATGACTTTAAGTTTTACGCAAGAAGAAACAATGCTTAAATTTTCTAAAGTGCGTGACAACGATCCGTTTTATCGAAAATTGGGTCGCATGCAGCGTAATATCATTGATGATACAAAAATTGTTGCGGATAGCCTTGAAGCGTTAGCTAAACGACAACCTAAAATTGCGACGTTCATTGATAAAGAATTGAATGATATTAAACAGAATTTCGCTTTAGGCTTAGAGGATATAGACGAGCACAGAAGGCGTGACTTAGGACAACATCTTCAATTTGTAATGACAGCTTATAATAATTTAGCTTTGATGTTAAATGAAAGCTTACAAAGCATGCAAAACCAAATGCAAAGCGAAATGCCCGGTTCAGGTAGTTGCGATAAGCCTGGTGGAAAGGGTTCCAAACCCAACTCTGGTGACGATGCTGGAGATATGAAGGAAATGCTTAAGAAGCAGTTAGAACAAATGAAGAAGGGTAACAACCCTGGTGGTAAATCTCCCGGTGATAAGGAGGGCGAAGGATCGCAAGGTATGCCTGGTTTGGGAAATAAAGAGATTGCAAAAATGGCTGCTCAGCAAACGGCGATTCGACAACGGTTGGAGCAGATGCGTAATGAAATGAATAAAGAAGGAAAGGGTCTTGGAAATAAGCTGAATCCTTTGATTAATGAACTTGAGCAGCAAGAGAAAGACCTGATAAATAAGCGTTTTTCTAAGGAGATGATAAAACGTCAGCAAGATATTTTAACTCGACTTTTAGAGAGTGAGAAAGCGTTGAATGAAAGAGGTTTTGAGGAGAAGAGAGAGTCAAAATCGGGAAAAAATTTCAATTATAGTAACCAAAAGCGAATTGATGAGTATAATCAGCAAAAGCTAAAACAGGTTGAGTTGCTTCGTGCTGTGGATCCTATGTATAGAAAATATTATAGAGATAGAGCAAGTGAGTATTTTAACGGTGTTTTTTAATTGTTTTGATTAATACTTTTAAAATGAGTTTAACAGTTATTGAAAAATTAAGCGTTCCATCAGAACTATCTAGTCTTTCTATCGTGGAGTCTTTGATTGATCGTGTTTGTGGTTCTCTTGGTGTTCATGAAGACGCTTATGGAAATATTTTGATTGCTGTTACTGAAGCCGTCAATAATGCCGTTATTCATGGCAATCAGTATAATTCGAATGTTGATATAGACGTTGAAGTTTTAGATGTAGATGATCGTCTATGCTTTAGTATTAAAGATAAAGGGAATGGTTTTGATTTTGATAATTTGCCAGACCCGACAGCTCCTGAAAATTTAGAAAAAGAAAACGGTCGTGGTATTTTTCTTATTAAGAATCTTGCAGATGATTTGGTTTTTGATGAAGGAGGAAGAGTTGTTAATATATTTTTCAACCGCGTTTTATGATTGATATTAATTACGAAGAGACTGACGATTTAGAACTTTCTGTTGCTAAGATTGAATCTTGGTTGTCGGATGTTTGTGTAAGGGAAGGTAAGGAACTTGATGAAGTTGCTTTAATTTTTTGCTCAGACAATTATCTTTTGGAAATTAATCAGCAACATCTAAATCATGATTTCTTCACAGACATTGTAACTTTTGACTACTGTGTTGATGATTTAATTTCTGGTGATTTATTTATTAGTGTTGATCGTGTTTTTGAGAATTCGGCTGTTTTCAACGTTCCTTTTTTCCAAGAACTTCACAGAGTTATTGCCCATGGTGTTTTGCATTTGTGCGGTTACAAAGATAAATCCAAAGAAGAGGAAGCGGTCATGCGTCAAAAGGAAGATGCAGCGTTGGAGCTTATTAGTTTCACGTGAAACATTTAGTTTCATTCTTCCTTTCCAACTAATTTTGTTTCACGTGAAACATTAAAAAATGCTTAAAAAATACGATGTCATTGTTGTTGGTGGTGGTCATGCTGGTTGCGAAGCCGCTAATGCTGCTGCTAAGTTGGGGAGTTCTGTGTTGTTGATTACAATGAATATGAATTCTATTGCTCAAATGAGTTGCAATCCTGCTATGGGTGGTGTTGCGAAAGGTCAGATCGTTCGTGAAATTGATGCTTTGGGTGGTGGAAGTGGAATTGTTTCAGACTTGAGTGCGATTCAATTTAGAATGTTGAATTTATCGAAAGGGCCAGCTATGTGGAGTCCACGAACCCAAAATGACAGGATGAAGTTCGCTGAGGAATGGCGTTTGCTGTTGGAAAGAAATCACAATGTCGATTTTTGGCAGGATACCGTTACAGGTTTGATTGTTGATGGTGATACCATTTCTGGTGTGAAAACTTCGATTGGTTTGGATGTCTATGCTGATGCTGTCGTTTTAACCAACGGTACTTTTTTGAATGGCTTGATTCATCTTGGTGAGAAGCAGTTCGGTGGTGGTAGAATTGGTGAAAAAGCTTCTTTTGGTATAACCGAAGATTTAGAGCGTTTGGGCTTTGAGTCTGGTCGAATGAAGACAGGAACGCCCCCTAGGATTGATGGTAGATCGTTGGATTGTTCAAAAATGGAGATTCAAGATGGTGACGTCAATCCGTCTAAGTTTAGTTACTCAAGTACTTCTGCTTTGAAGTCGCAACGTCCGTGTCACATTACGTATACGAATGAACAAACGCATGATATTTTAAGAACAGGTTTCGACCGTTCTCCTATGTTTAATGGTGCTATTCAAAGTAGAGGTCCGCGTTATTGTCCAAGTATTGAAGATAAGATTAACCGTTTTGCGGAGAGAGACAGACATCAATTGTTTGTTGAGCCGGAAGGCTGGAACACTTGTGAGATTTATGTTAATGGCTTTAGCACTTCTTTACCGGAGGAAATTCAATTGCAAGCTTTACACTCGGTTCCTGGGTTTGAGAATGCGAAGATGTTTAGGCCTGGTTATGCGATTGAATACGACTACTTCCCTCCTACTCAGCTTAAACATACCTTGGAGACGAAACTGATAAGTGGTTTGTATTTTGCTGGTCAGATTAATGGCACTACAGGGTATGAAGAGGCTGCTTGTCAAGGTTTGATGGCTGGCATTAATGCCAGTAGAAAGATTAAAGGAAAAGATGATTTTATCTTATCTCGTTCTGAAGCTTATATCGGTGTACTTATTGATGATTTAATCACGAAAGGAACCAAAGAACCTTATCGTATGTTTACTAGCCGTGCCGAATATAGAATTTTGTTAAGGCAAGACAACGCTGACTTACGGTTATCGCCACTTGGTCATGCTATCGGGTTGCTAGATGATGAATCAATGAATAAGGTTGAACTAAAAAAGCAAGGGGTTTCAGATTTTAAGGTGAAACTTAAAAATATAGGTGTTAAACCAAGCGATGCTAATCCCATTTTGGCTGAATTAGGTTCAGCGGAGATAAATCAGCAAGTTAAATTTTCTAGTTTAATTACTCGGCCATTGGTAGGTTTAGATCAGTTGCGAAAAATGAATGCTGATTTAGATTTGTTAATTACAGAATTTGAATCTATTCATTCGGATATTCCTATTCAAACTGAAATTCAGTTGAAGTATGAGGGCTATATTCAAAGAGAAGAAGAAATGGCTTCAAAGATGAATCGTTTAGACGATTTGAAGATACCGATTGATATAGATTATAAAGAATTAAAGAGTATTAGTTTAGAAGCTCGTGAAAAATTTATTGCTGTCAAACCAGCGACGATTGGTCAGGCTTCGAGAATTAGTGGTATATCTCCTAGCGATATATCCGTTTTGTTAATTTATTTAGGGAGATAGTTTCACGTGGAACAAATTAAAAATTACACCCATTGTCCGGTTTGTGAAAGCAGTAGTTTTTCAAATCACCTTACATTGTCAGATCACATGATAACTAAAGAGGTTTTCAGTAT
>JBIKJE010000107.1:0-8540 GCA_044361165.1 Crocinitomicaceae bacterium
AAATACCTAGTAATCTTGACTTGTCTTAGCTTACAATTCAAACTTTCTGAAAAAAACAGAACGGATTTTTTGCTGTCAACTTTCGGAGATAAATCAAAAATAAGAATAAGGGTTATCGAAAACTTTATCGTTTGCATACCTTTTATTTCTATTCTATTATACAAAAGTTTCCTCTTTGAAGCCAGTATTCTATTTTTGTGTTCCATTATTCTTGCCTTATTCTCTTTTCACTCCAATTTCAATCTAACAATCCCAACGCCATTTTCTAAAAGACCATTTGAATTTTCTACAGGTTTCAGAAAGACCTTTTTGATACTTTCAATTGCCTATGTTTTGACTGTTATTGCTATAAATGTTGACAATCTAAATTTAGGAATTTTCGCATTTTATTAGTTTTCTTAACCTCTTTAAGTTACTACTATAAGCCTGAGCAAGAATATTATGTTTGGGTTCACGCAGAAACGCCCAAAGCTTTTTTAAAAAACAAGATTTACCAGCAAACACAGTAGTTATCATCATCAATCGCTGAGGGAATGTTGTGTTTTTATCGGATAATTACCAAAATAATTGGGATGGAAAAGACACATCAGGAAAAGTGTTAGTCGATGGAGTTTACACGTATAAATTTAAAGTCAAAGATGGCATAATTAGTCATGGGTTCGTTCATTTAGTACGGTGAACTTTTACAGCCCTTCCTAAATCAGGGTTCGAAGTTACTGGCTACAAAGAGTAAAATTGAGATTTAGCCAAAATCTTTGCAAAAAACTCTTTCCTTCCCCAAACTTTTCCTCCCCAATTTTGTTCCATAACTAATTAGAAAAAGATAGCTTTACAAAAAATACAAAAGTGGCAAGAAAAGCGATTGTAATTGGGTCTGGAATTGCGGGAATTGCTTCTGCGATTCGCTTGGCAAACAAAGGTTTCGCTGTGGATGTGTACGAGGCAAATGCCTATTTGGGCGGAAAATTGACTGTTACTCAATTGGGAGATTACCGTTTTGATGCTGGTCCTTCGTTGTTTACCATGCCGCATTTGGTGGAGGAATTGTTTACCCTTTCAGGAAAAAATCCCGAAGATTATTTTGAATATGAACGTTGTAAAACGGTTTGTCACTATTTTTTTGAAGATGGAACTTTTTTGCCTTTCAGCGCTTCCAAAAAGGAGATTTTTGCAGAAATTGAACGTACCTTAAAAGTCGATTCAAAACCAACAAAATTACATTACGACCGCAGTGCACTGATTTACAAGGCAACCTATCAAGCTTTTTTAGAAAATTCCTTGCACAAAGTCGGGAACTATTTTAGCAAAGCCATTTTACGTTGCATCGCTTACATTCCGTGGCTCAATATTTTTACCACGATGCACAAAGCGAATGAAAAAGCATTGAATCATCCCAAATTGGTGCAAATATTTGATCGCTACGCAACTTACAATGGTTCAAATCCTTATTTAGCGCCAGGAATTTTGAATATTATTCCGCATTTGGAGCAAGAAATAGGCACTTTTTTTCCAACCAAAGGCATGCATTCAATCACCACTTCTTTGGTGAAATTGGCAGAAGAATTGGGGGTGAAATTTCACGTCAACCAAAAAGTAGATGAAATTTTGGTTGAAAATAAAACCGTAAAAGGAATACGAATTGGAAGCGCGCAGATTTTTTCGGAGATTGTGCTTTGCAATTC
The DNA here is from genome assembly GCA_044361165.1 of Crocinitomicaceae bacterium. Classification (GTDB taxonomy): domain Bacteria; phylum Bacteroidota; class Bacteroidia; order Flavobacteriales_D; family Crocinitomicaceae; genus JAQVCM01. The sequence goes on from JBIKJE010000107.1 coordinate 1,683, forward strand.
AGACATCAAACCAGCCTACAAAAATTTACTTCCCAAGGAAACCTTAAATCCCAAAACCTTGGCACAAGAACCTTCAAGTTCAGCCATGATTTTTTATTGGGGAATCAAACAAAATTTTCCGCAATTGGATTTGCACAATATTTTCTTTTCTGCTGATTATCAAAATGAATTCAGCACTATTTTTGAAAATAAAAGTGTTTGCGACGACCCGACGGTATATGTGCACATCAGTTCCAAAATGAATCAAAATGACGCGCCAGAAAAGGGTGAAAATTGGTTTGTTATGGTGAATGTTCCAAGTAATTCGGGGCAAGATTGGGAGGAAATGAGAAATCAAATCAGACAAAACGTGATTCAAAAGTTGAATCGTTTATTGAAAACTGATATTGAATCCTTGATTGAAGCAGAAGACTATTTAGATCCAATTCGCATCGAACAGCGCACCTCTAGTTTTGCCGGCGCATTGTATGGCGCGAGTTCAAACGACCGAATGGCAGCTTTTTTCAGACATCCGAATTTCTCTAAAATCAACGGATTGTACTTCGCAGGAGGAAGCGTTCATCCAGGAGGAGGAATTCCTTTGTGCTTGCTCTCAGCAAAAATCGCTACAGATTTGGTGAAGTAGTTATTTTATTGGTGTTCAACAAAAAATCAAATTGTTTAAGTTGATTTAAATTTGGCGGGGCTTATATTATTAGTTTTAGATTTTTGGCCTTGGAAGAAAGGTTTTTAAATGTGCACTGAAAATGTAGACTTTTGGAGGACTTCCGAAGGATGCTGCGAAGCGAACCTACGCAGTGTTAGCGGAGTAGATCACCGACAAAATCACGTTTTCAGAAGCTTTTAAAATAAAGCGCTTAAGGCAAGAATTTTATTCCGTGCATAAATTTGCGCTTTAACTTGATGACTCAGCCTTGATTTTTGGGTTCGTTTTGATCAAGCACCGCGCAAGCAGCCACGAAGTGAAAAGGAACAAGAAATTTCAGTCGGACAGTAATTATTTGATATAAACAACAATCTTCTTATCCTGCTTCAATTCAATAGCAGCCTCTTCAAAAGAAGGCGCGCTGAAAGTTCCGCGGGCATTGTTTCCAAAACCATAAATTTCAGTTGGAACACCAAACATGTTTTTATCTAAAACCGTATTGTCATTCGCGTCGTGAAAAACCGCTACTGCATAAGTATCGTTTGGCAATTCAATGCTTCCAACTGTATTTCCCACTTTAGCATCTACAATAGCATATTTAAACCTTCCTGTTGTTGATGGAAAATCATCTTTTTTACGATAGACTGCAATGAATATTTTACCAACAGATTTTTTAATTCCTCTGACTTCGACAGATAGCGTTGACTTTTTGGGAGCGGTTTGCATAGACAAGAATCCGAAAGTTAAGATGAGTAAAATTAATTTATGCATTTTCAAACGTTTTTTTGAATTAACAAAAATGGTCAATAATTGTTTAGCGATCGGCAGTGTCTATTTCAATTTTGACATTCTCTATCAATTCAATTTGTTGTGTTTTTGGGGTGATTTTTTTTACTTGTTTGGTCAAAAGCCAATAAATTAAACTGATTAAAATAATAATCACAACAAAGAACATGATGTTTCGAATCCAATGTCCTTTACTTGGTTTGGACAGCGAATATTGCGAAAAATTGAAAATTGGTTTGCTTTCCATGTTTCAAAGTTAAGTCAAATATTTACCTTTGATACAGATATGGAAAATTCGAAATACATTTTAGTCACTGGAGGAGCAGGATATATTGGTTCGCATACGGTCGTGGAATTGGTGAATGCTGGTTTTGAACCTGTAATTTTAGATGACTTTAGAAATGCAAAATCGTTTATTATCGAAAATATTCAAACGATTTTAGGTCGCAAAATTGAGTTAATCAATGCTGCTTGTCAGGATGAAAATAATTTGAGAAGTATCTTTCAAAAATATAAATTTCAAGGAGTTATACATTTTGCAGCTGATAAAGCAGTAGGTGAGTCGGTAAAAAATCCTTTGAAATATTATGACAATAACTTGTCTGGTTTAATTTCCATTTTGAAAATGATGGATGAATTTAAAACACCAAGTTTGGTTTTTTCTTCTTCTTGTTCTGTCTATGGAAACCCCAGTTTGCCTGAAGGAGTTCAAGGCGTGGATGAAAGCATCAAAGAATTAAATCCAGAATCTCCCTATGCAAATACGAAATTGATTTGCGAACAAATCGTTCAAGATTGGATTGCTTCAAATCCCAACAGTAAAGCTACATTGTTGCGCTATTTTAACCCAATTGGCGCTCATAAATCAGGGTTGATTGGTGAATTACCGCAAGGTATTCCAAATAATTTATTGCCCTACATCACCCAAACTGCTGTCGGAATTAGAAAATCATTGACCGTTTTTGGAAATGATTATTCCACTGAAGACGGAACCTGTATTCGCGATTATATTCATGTAAGTGATTTGGCTGTTGCGCATGTAAAAGCGATTGATTGGTTGGGGAATCAAAACGTTGGTACAGTTGAAATTTTCAATGTTGGAACAGGGAAAGGTTCCAGTGTTTTGGAAGTCATTGATATTTTTGAAAAAACGACGAATCAAAAATTGAATTGGGAATTTGGACCAAGACGCGAAGGTGATGTGCAGGAAATTTTTGCCAATCCTGCTAAAATCGAAAGCAATTTCGGCTGGAAGGCGCAATTTGATGTTGAAGATGCCATTTTAGATGCTTGGAATTGGGAGATTAAAAGACCAAAAGATGCGTAAGAAAATTTCCATTATTGTATGTCTGTTCATTGTAGCTTATAGTGCGAATGCACAAAAACCTGATTCTAATTTGATTTCTCGATTTCGTCCAGGTTTCCTGTGGTTTTATGGAGGAATTAGACCTTCCAAATTGGTAGATGCAAAAAAGTATGACAGGCTGGTAGTTGATGTTTTATGCAATGATTGGATCAATAAGAATCAATCACTTTTTCAAAATCATTGGTCTTCCATTGGATTTAATGTCCAGACGATTTTTGATATTCCGTTTAATTCAAAAAATACTGTTGGTTTGGGAATTGGTCTGGGCTACGGGCATTCTAGAATTCAATCCGATTATTTTTTAAATCATGTTGATAGCAATCAAACAACCATTTTGACTGAAGTCCCTTTGAATTCAGGAATAGAAAAATCAGTTTTTACGGTCAATAAAATATTTATACCGATAGAAATGCGATTTCGAACTGCTGGCTGGAAACATTTTAAATTTCAACTTGGCGGAAGAATTGGATATCAATTTTTGGCTCAAACACATCTTTTTTCTAAAAATCCTTCTGGCTTAAAAGTGGAAACAATTACTTCAAATTTCAAAGATTTAGATCCACTATTGATGAGTGTTCATGCTCGAATAGGAATTAGAAATTGGGCATTCACTGTTTCTTACAACTTAAATCCCTATTTTAAAAACAAGCAAAGTACAACATTGAATGGCTTGGAATTGGGATTAAGCATTTCACTTTTTTAATGTAAATTATTGAATTACAATAATTTGTTTTCAAATTACTTTCTCACAACGTTCGTTAATTTTGTCGGATAGCACCTTTGGTGTTGTAACTTAGTACATGATTAAAATAAACAAAATGAAAAGTAATTTGCTTTTCACATTTGCGATGCTGATTTCAGGATTCGCATACAGTCAAAATTACAAAACTGCGATTGGTTTCAAAGGCGGTTTTCCGGGATTTGGCGCACTAAACATCAAACATTCATTGGGTTCATCAACAGCCATCGAAGCTTCTATTGGTGGCGGTAGAAATTTCTTATGGTTTCAAGGATTGTTTGAAATTAACAAAGACATGGGCGCTGGATTCAATTGGTATTATGGAATTGGAGGCGATATTGGGACTTGGAACAATAATTACAACTACAAGTACCGTGACAATTATTATAACGGCGCATATGGAGGTATTGATGGAGTAATTGGAATTGAATATACTTTCAATGAAATTCCTTTTAACATCGCAGTTGATGCTACCCCGACAGTGAGATTATTTCCTTATGTCGGTTTTGGCATTTATGGAAATATTGCTTTGCGTTTTGCAATAAAATAGAAATCCCTAAAAAGCAAAAAGCGGATTATTTCATGTAGAGATAATCCGCTTTTTTATGATGGATATTTTTTATTCAACTTGACTTAATTTCAACATGTTTGAACGACCGTTATCATCCAAAGGAATGGAAGCAATGTTGATGACTAAATCACCTGTGTTTACTAAACCTTCTTTTTTCAAAAGGTATTTGATGTCAGCAATGGTATGATCGGTACTAACGCGCAAGTCATAATAGAATCCTTTAACACCCCAAACTAAATTCAATTGAGTCAAAATTTGTTTGTTGCTTGTGAAGATATAAATGGGAGATTTTGGTCTTTGTGAAGCTAATTTATATGCTGTGTATCCTGAAAAAGACATGGCGATTATCGCATCCGCATGAACTCTTTGAGCCAATCGGCAAGCGTTGAAACAAATAGAATCTGAGATAAATCTTTCTTGATTTTTTTCCGGCATAACTTCCTTATTGTAGATGCCATCAAAAGTTTCCATTTCTTTCACAATGTTTGCCATCGTGCGAATTACTTCTACTGGAAATTTACCAACTGATGTTTCTCCAGAAAGCATTACTGCATCAGCACCATCCAAAACTGCATTTGCAACGTCGTTCACTTCTGCTCTAGTTGGAGAAATATTGGTAATCATACTCTCCATCATTTGGGTGGCAACAATAATTGGTTTCGCGTATTCAAAACATTTATTGATTAACATTTTTTGAATCAACGGAACGTTTTGATATGGAACTTCCACACCTAAATCGCCACGGGCAACCATCAATGCATCACTTTCTTGGATGATTTCATCGATATCAGCAACAGCTTCTGGTTTTTCAATTTTGGCAATCACTTTTGCTTTTCCGTGCGCAGTGCTAATCAAATGCTTTAATTCGATAATATCTCTAGCAGAACGAACAAATGACAATCCAATCCAATCTACATTTTGCTGCAATGCAAATTCTAAATCCTCTCTGTCTTTTGGTGTCAAAGAAGGAAGTGAAATTTTGGTGTTTGGCAAATTCACCCCTTTTCTTGAAGATAAAATTCCACCGTGAATTACTTTTGCTTTGATGTTATTAAATCCATCAGAACTGATAATTTCTAACGCCAATTTTCCATCATCCAATAAGATTTTTTCACCAGGGTTTACATCTGCTGGAAGTTGAGGATAATTGATAGCAATCATTTCAGCATTTCCGACCATTTTTTCAGTTGTAATGGTAATTTCTTTTCCATTTTCTAAAAGAACGCCGTTGTTTTCCATTTCGTAAACCCGAATTTTAGGACCTTGCAAATCGGCTAAAATGGCAACATTTAATCCAGTTTCTTCATTTAATTCACGAATGACGCTAATTACTGCTGCATGATCTTCATATGCACCGTGTGAAAAGTTTAAACGACAAACGTTTAGTCCTTCTAGGAACATCTGTCTTAAAATCTCTTTGTCAGAGGATGCTGGTCCTAATGTGGCAACTATTTTTGTTTTTTTCATATCAATTTTTTTATCTTTTAAAAGGTCAATAGTTTTCGTCAAAAATCAAATTTTCTGTCGAGCTGAATGCTTGCGGATCAAAATTAAATGCGGTCAAGACACTAGAATGACTCTTAATTTTTAATAACCAATCTTCAGTATCAATTGTTTGATTATTTACCAAAAAAAGAAAATAATCAATTTGTTGTTTTTCTGGAATTAAAAATTTCCCTTCTGCTTTGTTTTTGATTAAATACAAATCAAGCATTTCTTCTTCATTTTTTTGAATGAAATAGTTGTGTTGGGAATAGCCATTTTTTTTGTGGTGAACAGCAAAAAGATTTTCTGCTTTAGTTAGTTTCAACTTTAACAATTCATTCAATCCCCAAACCAATCTGTAATCACTATGATGAGAACAAATGCCAATCATGTCATAATCATAATCTGCCTCGAGTGTAAGATTGTATTTGTGTTGTTTGGCCATGAAAAAAAATAACAGCGCTAAGTTAGTCATTATTTAAAAGATGACTATTGATACTTGTTAAGCTTGTGTAAATATTTCAAAATTCTTTGACGAAAAAGTATAATTTTTCGATCTTAAATTTCCCCCATTAAAGTAAGCGTTTCTTTGGATGCGGCTTGTTCAGCCATCTTTTTAGAATTCCCTTTTCCTTTACCATAAGGTGTGTCATTGATTAAAACCATGATTTCATAGTTCCAGTTTCCATTGACACTTTCTTCTGTAATCACATTGAATTCCAATTTCAAATGTTTTTTTTGACTCCAAATAAATAGTTTGGATTTAAAATCAATTTCTTCTTCTAGAATTTTATTCAAATCCGCATAATTTCTTAAAATATTATGGCTGATACATTTTTTAACAGCCTCATATCCACCATCTAAATAGATGGCACCCATTAATGCTTCAAATGCATTTCCTTCCAAACTTGCAAGGTTAATTGCACGACCTTTGTGGTATCTTAAAATTTCTCTTAAACGCATTTCTTCTCCAATTTCCGAGAGTGTTTTTCTACTCACAACTTTGGATTTAATTTTTGTCAAGAATCCTTCATCTTGATCTGGAAAACGTAGAAATAACAATTCAGCAATAACCGCGTCTAAAATGGCGTCGCCTAAGTATTCTAGTCTCTCGTTAGAGATTTGATTTTCAGTAAGATTACTAAAGGATTTATGGGTGATTGCTTCGTAAAAGAAACTCAGATTTTTTGGCTTGTAACCGAAACGTTTAAGCACAAATCTAATGATACGAAGGTCTTCGTTTGAACGTTTTATGGATCGCGTAA
>JBIKJE010000034.1:0-30736 GCA_044361165.1 Crocinitomicaceae bacterium
GCAACCTCCTCCATAACTGGAGGACAAACCATTTGTTTAGGGGAAAGTGCTTCACTAACTGCCAATGGTGGTGACGGCAATTATACTTGGTCTAATAATGATGGAATTTCTGCAACCTCTGGAGCTTCAGTATCTGTAACTCCCCCAGCCGAAGGAACTTTTACGTACACCGTAACCTCAGGCGCCGGAAGCACGCTTTGTCCTTCAACAAACACCGCCAACGTCCAAGTGCAGGTCATCAATTGTACTTGTTCAATCACAGCGTCAAACAGCGGAAACGTCTGTCCCGGTGGAAATGCAAATATTTCCTCAACCACAGTTGTTGACGCCACAGGCTATTCGTGGACAGGGCCAAATGGCTTTAGTTCGACCGATCAAAATGTTTTATCAATTACGCCACCAACAACCCCCGGAACTTACGATTATACTGTAACAGCAACCGTTCCTTCTGGAACATGTGCTTCGATTACAACAATCACAGTTTATGAACCACCAACAGTTACTTTGCCAGCTGATTATGCTGTTTGTAATCAAACGCCCATTGCTGCAACAGTTTTAACAAGTTCACCTACTGGTGCTACTTATACGTGGACAAATTCTAATCCATCGATTGGATTAGCAGCAAATGGAACTGGTGATATTCCTGCATTTACTGCAACAAATTCCACAAATTCAGTGCTACAAGCTACAATTACTGTAACTCCTACATTGAATGGATGTGAAGGAATAAGCTCATCCTTTACAATCTCTGTAGTACCAACTCCCACTATGGATATAATGGCTGATATGATGCAATGTCATGGTACAATTTTCAATGATGTCATTTTCACAAGTGTAATTCCACAAACTACTTTTAGTTGGACAAATGACAATACTAATACTGGAATTGGCGCAAGTGGTACTGGAAATATTCCAGGATTCACAGCGACTAATACGACAACCTCGGCTTCTACCTCTTTTATTATAGTAACTCCAGCGTTAAATACTTGCTTGGGAAATCCAATAACTTTCAATATAACTGTGAATCCACTTCCAATCGTAGAAGCAGGTGTTTCTCAAACAGTTTGTGCAGGAACTGCTATTACAATAGAGGGAACAGGTGCCATGACGTATACTTGGGATAATGGTGTCACCAACAATGTAGCTTTTACTCCAACTACAACGCAAACTTATACCGTTACGGGTACCGATGGTGACGGCTGTGTAAACACGGACAATGTCACGATTACTGTTAATCCGCTTCCATCCGTCAATGCAGGAGTAGATCAAGCCCTTTGCATTGGAGCTGCAACAATTCTAACTGCAACGGGTGGCATAGGAAATACATACAATTGGAATAACGGTATTAACGACGGTGTCTCATTTACACCTAATACAACACAAACTTACACTGTAACAGCAATTGATGGAAACAATTGCCAAAATACTGACCAAGTTGTTATAACTGTAAATTCGCTTCCCACAATTAATGCGGGAGCCGATCAAAGTATCTGTGCAGGAACAAATATAGTACTATCAGGATCAGGTGGTGTAAGTTATACATGGTCAAATGGTGTGAACAATGGACAAGGTTTTACACCTTTAACAGGAACAAATACTTATACAGTTACTGGTACTGATGCAAACGGTTGTGTTAATACGGATGAAATTACAATAATTGTTCTTCCTGTTCCAGTAGCTGATTTTTCAGCTGACACAACTATTGGTTATTCGCCGCTAAATGTAACTTTTACAAACAATAGCGCTAATGCAAACCAAATGCTTTGGGACTTTGCTGATAATAATCTATTTGTGACAAACAACAATCCAACAGTTAATTATACTTTTACCAATATTGGTGATTACCCTGTCATTTTAATCGCATCAAATGGTATTTGCGCTGACTCTGCATTACTTAATATTACAGTTTTGCCTTTCCCAGATCCAATCATTCACATTCCAAATGTTTTTACTCCAAATGGAGATAATATTAATGATGCATTCTGGATTGATGTCAAGTATGCAGCCACCATTGAAGTACAAATTTTCAATCGCTGGGGAAATTTGATGCTTGAAATGAAGAACTTCACTGACAGATGGGAGGGCAAGGTAAATGGAAACGATGTAAGTGAAGGTGTTTACTTTCATAAGTACACGATTGTTGATCTCAATGGAAAAACGGTTCAGGGACACGGAAACATTACCATCGAAAGAAAATAAATTGCATAATTAGTGACAATACAGCATAAAAAGGTGAATTAATTTTTACCTTTTTTTTTGAAGCAACTTTATTGGAAATAGCCTCGTCAAATAAAGAATTTATAAATAATTATGTTTGTTTGTAATTAATTATCGATATTTTTGAAAGCTAATCAATTTCAAATGTTATGAAAAAACTACTAAAAATAATAGGAATTATTTCGCTCCTTCTTTCTGCAAGTTCGTTTGCACCAAGTCCAAATGATTGGAAAATTTATTTCGAAAACGAAACAATCAAAATTGAGTCATCGCTATTTTCCTGCGATAAACCTTCAGATGATATTCACAATAAATACATCATCTTGAAGGTAACTAATAAAACCGACAAAAATATTGAAGTCTCTTTCTATCAGAAATTATGGTACAATCAAATTTGCACAACTTGCAACAAAATGCAAGAATTTGAAACTAAAATCAAATTGCAACCCAACGAAGTTCAAAAAGCTGACTGCGAATCCAAAACCAAAGAACTAAAAATTTTTGAAAGCAATTCATATTCAAAAAAAGCACTATCAAAATTTGAACTAACAGACATTACTATCAATCCTAAAAATTGAAAAGATGAAAAAATTTAGTCTATTATTACTTACTATTTGTTCCGTTTTCATCGCCCGCACACAATGTAACGTGATTGCAGATGCAACACAACTAGAAATCACTTGTGGGGAATCGGTTATACTATCGCATTTCGGCTCATCTTCTGGAAATATCAGTTTTCAAGAAAATTTTAACAATGGAGCTACAACTGGCTGGGCATTTACTCAACAAGCTACTTTTTCCAATCCTTGCAGTCCTGGTGGTGTCGATGGTACTCCTCATATTTGGATGGGCGATCAATCTGGAGTTCCCAGAACACTTGAGACACTTCCTCTTAATTTTGGTCCATCTGTAGCGCCTGCTGGTGGAACTATTTGTTTTGATTTGCTTTTTTCTGAACAAGGTGATGCTTCTCCTTGTGAAGGACCAGATGAATCTGATGAAGGTGTGTATCTTCAATATTCTGTCGATAATGGCGCTAATTGGATTACAATAAACTATTTTGACCCAAACGGAGGTTCTGACCCACAATTGATTAATTGGAACAATTGGTGTTTCGCTATACCAAATGGAGCTTTAGTGAACGGCGTCAAATTTAGATGGTTTCAAGATGCTGATTCTGGAGCAGAATATGACCACTGGGGAATAGACAATGTAGAAATTATTGTAAACGATCCAAATGTAATCTACACTTGGCCACATGACGGATACACAACAAGTTTACCTGGAAATAATCCTAGTTCAGTTTCTCCAAACACAACTACAACTTATACAGTAAATATGGAGACAAGTACAGGAAATTGTACTGCAAGTGTTACAGTAGTTGTCAACAATCCGAATGTTGTGATTTCTGCAGGTCCAGATTTACAAGTCTGCCCAGGACAATGTGTCGATTTACAAGCAACAGCAAACGTTATAAATGACCCCGGAGGTATAAAAACTTTTTCTAATAATCAAGTTGAAGATTTTGACGCTTCACTTTTTGGAGGTGCTACTGTGAATGTCAACATTCAAGACTTAAATATGAATAACGTAAATCCAGGCTCTTTGCAACAAGTATGTATTTCAAATTTAGATTTTTCTGGTTTTGGTTTACCTCCTTCAGGGGTTGAAGCGCTTTCTGTTACATTGACTTGCCCGGATGGAACTCAAGTTGTATTAGTTCCAATTGGAGGTGCACCTGCGGGGGCTGGAGGCTTTTTTGGGTCACCTTCCTCCTATCAAAATGTTTGCTTTGTGACTTCAGGTGGAGCTACTTTATTATCTGTTCCTCCTGCAAATGCAACTCCCATAACTGGTACTTTTAATTCAAATCAACCTTTAACTGGAGTAGATGGTTGCACTGCAAACGGAGTTTGGTCTTTAACCGTAGCTACAAATTCACTTTCGGGAAGTGGAACTTTTGATGGATGGTCAATTACCTTTGACGATGAAGTTGACAGCTACACGCCAGATATTATTTGGTCTCCAACTACATTTATGACGGCAGGTGAGCAAAATACATTGTCACCAACTGTTTGTCCAACAATAAACACAACTTACACAATTACTGCGTCAGACACTGCTGGTTGCGTAACTGTTACAGACCAAGTTACAGTCACAACTGACGGGGTTTGTTGTCAGCTCACGATTGACAATATCCAAATCACAAATAGTGATTGTACTTCACCAAACGGAGGAGGAATTGTAATTTCTTATTCTGGGGAAACAACTGGTTTATTGTTTAGTGTAGATGGCGGAGCAAGTTTCCAAACTTCAAATACTTTTTCTGGAATGAATCCTGGCACTTACCAAATTCATGTAATTGATGATGCAAATTGTTTGGTTACTCAGGAGGTAATTTTAACCGCAGGAAATCCTCCAACAATCACTTCAGTAAATACCACCGACCCAACCTGTGGAAACAATGATGGTAATATTGTAATTAATGCCACCGGAGGAACAGGAAGTTTAGAATATAGCATCGATAACAATATATCAACACAAGCTTCAAACAATTTCCCGAATCTAGGTGGAGGAAATTATCAAATTGTGGTAACTGATGACAACGGTTGCGAAGCTATACAATCAGTTGTTTTAGCAAGCCCAAATTCACCTTCTATTAGCAATGTTACCCCTACAAATCCGGATTGCGGGGGCACAAATGGAAGTATTGTTGTTTCAGCATCTGGAGGAACAGCCCCCTTGACATATAGCATTGACAATGGAGTGACCTCACAAGGGACGGGCACATTTAACAACCTGGCTGGTGGGAATTACCAAATCGTAGTTGAAGACGCTAATGGCTGTACAACAACGCAGAGCGTATCTTTAACTACAACCAATATTCCTAATATTGATGCTGGAATTGACCAAACAATTTGTGCTGGTGACTCTGTCATTCTTATTGGCTCAGGTGGTGTCACATACTCTTGGACAGGCGGGATATCGAATGCGACACCATTTAGTCCCGTTACTACGACAACCTACACAGTAACAGGCACTGATGCAAATGGGTGTGTAAACACAGATGAAGTTACAATAAACGTCATTACAATTCCAACGGCAAATTTCACTTCCGATGTTGCTACTGGTTTTCCAGTATTAAATGTAGTGTTTACAAATTTGAGTACAAATGCTACAAATTATACTTGGGATTTTGGGAATGGTACAACACCTGTTAATACAAGCTCAAATGGAAATCAATCCAGTTCATTCTCTGAACCTGGTACTTACACAGTTCAATTAACTGCGAGCAGTGGAAATTGCCAAAGTATCTTCACAATTCCAATTATCGTCATTGGTTATCCTCCTATAGAGATTAATGTACCGAACGTTTTTACCCCGAATGGAGACAATTCAAATGATGAATTTTTTATTCGAGTTACCAATGGGGCAACAATCAAAGTGACCATATTTAACCGATGGGGCAATCAAATGTTTGAAATAAATGATTTCACAACCAAATGGAATGGAAAAGATGCATCAGACGGCGTTTACTTTTTCACTTACAATATCGTTGGTCTAGACGGGCAAAAACTCGAAGGACATGGACACGTTACATTGTTAAGAAAATAAACTATATCAAACTAGTTTTTGAAAGCGGAGCAGAAGAAATTTTGTTCCGCTTTCTGTTTTCTTGAATCCAATTTGAAATGACTACTTTTGCATCAAATTAATTGAAAACAAAAATGATTGACCAAGAAATATTTGATGAAACTCCGCTAAACCCTGATTTTGAAAGCGAAGATTTTGAAAATGGAGAAGACGAATTGTTTGAACATCACCATGTAAAAGCAGATCGCGGTCAAGAAGTAATTCGAATTGACAAATTTTTATTAGATCGACTTCCAAATACTTCTAGAAATAAAATTCAAATTGCTGCTAGAAACGGTAATATTTTGGTTAATAAAAATCAAATCAAGCCAAATTATAAGGTAAAACCTGGTGACGAAATTTCTGTTGTACTCCCATATCCAGTAAGAGAAATTGAACTGATACCAGAAAATATTCCGATTGAAATTGTTTTCGAAGATGAATATTTAGCCATTGTAAATAAGCCATCAAACATGGTAGTGCATCCTGCGTATGGAAACTATACAGGTACATTAGTAAACGCAATGATGTATCACTTTGATAATTTGCCAAGTAAAACAGATGATTACTATGGTCGCCCTGGATTGGTGCATAGATTGGATAAAAATACAACAGGCTTGATGGTAATCGCCAAAACAGAATATGTTCTAACAAATCTTGCCAAACAATTCTATGATAGAACTACAGAAAGACGCTATCATGCTTTGGTTTGGGGCGACGTCAAAGAGGAAGCAGGAACAATAACTGGACATATTGGAAGATCATTAAAGAATAGAAAAATGATGGCGGTTTTTCCTGAAGGAGAACATGGTAAACATGCTGTAACGCATTATAAAGTTTTACAAAGGTTTGGCCTAGTAACGCTAATCGAATGTAAATTAGAAACAGGCAGAACGCATCAAATTAGAGCGCACATGAAGCATCTTGGACATCCTTTATTCAATGACAATGAATATGGCGGTGATTCAATTTTGAGAGGAACAACACATACCAAATACAAACAATTCATAGAAAATTGTTTTAATCTGATTCCTGGACAAGCTCTTCACGCAAAAACTCTAGGCTTCGAACATCCTATAACACATGAATTTTTACAATTCGATTCAACCCTCGCAGATGGCTTTCAAGAGATTCTTCAAAAATGGGAAAAATATACCCAAGCTTTGAACGAACTTTAATTCGTTAAATATTTAACATCTTTTTATTTAAATATCAACTATCTGATTACTAATTATTTAAAAAGAAAAATTTAAATTAACTTGATTTCGCACGATTTTTTTTTTGAATTTAAACCAAAGAAAATTGTTTAAGAGATAAATTATAGCTTAATTCGGGGTTGATTTATGATTATAAACACAGATAATATGAACTTTAAACTACTGTTTTCACTTGTATTTGTTAGTTTGTCATGGCTAGCACAAGCTCAAAAAAATTACGTTAAAGAAGCGAATGATATATATCGCAACGAAAATTTTTGTGAAGGAGCAGAAAAGTGTGCATTTGCTTACACAAAAATTGTACGTAAAAGTACAGGTGCTTTAAAATTGAAAGGTGATATGGCTTACAAAACAGCTGAATGTTACCGTCAAACAGAAAACCCAAAAAGTGCTACTGAATGGTATGAAAAAGCATTGTTATTAAAATTCCAAGAAGTTGAGCCTTTGGTATATCTTTACAATGCTGACATGTACAGAATCATGGGTGATTTCAAAAAAGCAAAAGAAAATTATGTGGCTTACAAATCACTTGTACCAGAAGATACACGTGCTGATGTTGGTTTGAAATCTTGTGAAAAACATGATGAGTTTAAAGCAAATAAAACAAAACACATTGTTTCAAACGAAGAAAAATTAAACAATTCTGGTTACGAAATGGCACCAATGTTTGGTGATAAAAAGAATGTTCAAATGGTTTACAGTATTTCCAAATCTGATAAAGGTGGAGATGCTGATCCAAGAACATGTGAGTCTTACATGGATCTTTGGATTGCTGAATTAGACAAAAATGGAAACTGGATGCCTCCGAAAGCTTTTGAAGGTGAAGGAATCAATACTGAAGATAACGAAGGAACTGTTTGTTTTGACGGAAGAGGAAAAAAGATGTTCTTTACTAGATGTCCAAACGTGAAGAAGAAAAATCTTGGATGTGATATCTGGGTTTCTGAATTATCTGGAAAAAATTGGGGTGCACCAACAAAATTGATTTTGAAAGCAAGCGATACTATTTCTGTTGGACATCCATGTGTATCAGATGATGGTAAACACTTGGTTTTTGCGTCTGACTTACCAGGTGGATTTGGTGGAAAAGATTTGTGGTATACAACTTACGATAAAAAATCAGACAGCTGGTCTACTCCAATCAACATGGGTGCAGGAATCAATACACCAGGAAACGAATTGTTCCCAACTTTGGCACTAAATGGTGATTTATTATATGCATCAGATGGTTTACCAGGAGTTGGTGGTTTAGATATTTTCCGTGCAGCTAAAATTGGAGACGAAAACAAATGGGAAAACCCAACTAACCTTGGAATGCCTATCAATTCAGAATTCAATGATTATGCTTTAATTGAGCATGATGACAAAAAAGGTTACTTTACTTCTGAAAGAAGAAAAGGTGACAAAGACAACAAAGCAGACATCTGGAATTATGTAATGCCTCCAAACTTGTTTGACCTAACAGTAAATGTTGGTGAAGTTGGTGACATGACTAAAAAGAAAAGAGTAGCTGATTTACCAGTATATGTAGTTGGTACAAATGGCGAAAAATGGGAAGGTGTAACTAATGCCGATGGAAGAGTAAATTGGGAAAAGAAAACTGACGGAAGCAGATACATCAAACAAGATGTAGGTTACTCAGTTAGCTTAGGTACGAAAGCAGGTTATTTGGAAAACAAAAAAATCGAGAAATTTACTACTGTAGGTTTGAACTACAACCAAAGTTTTGTGATCGATATGCAAATGGTTCCAAACAGAACTTTCAGATTACCTGAAGTTCGTTACCCTTTCAACCAATGGTCATTGTTAGTTGATTCAACTATCAACTCTAAAGATTCATTAAACTATGTATTTGACTTATTAAATGAATATCCTGGAATGGTGTTACAGTTGAATTCTCATACGGATTCACGTGGTAATGACAAATACAACCAAGTTCTTTCTGAAAATCGTGCTAAAGCATGCTACAAATACTTGGTTGAAGAAAAAGGAATTGACCCAAGAAGAATTGTTCCAGTTGGAAGAGGTGAAAGTATGCCTCAATTGTTAACTGATGCAACTACTGGAGCTCCTGTTTTGGATGCTGCTGGAAAACAAATCGTTTTGACAGAAGCTTATATCAATTCTTTCAAGAAAACCAATCCGAAAGAATTTGAAAGATTACACCAATTAAATCGTAGAACAGATGCGAAAGTGTTGACAATGGAATTTGATCCAGCAACAACTCCTGTAGCTCCTGTGATTTACACACAATTTCAAAAACTACCTAAATAAGGTTTAAATATTTTCAAAGAAAGACTGTCAATTTTGGCAGTCTTTTTTTGTTTTAAGGATTTATCCAAGTTGGATTTTCCATAAATCAGTGCTTTTTATTAATTTTGCAGCTTTCAATACTGTTATGTCAGATACAAGATACAATTTACGAGGAGTCTCAGCGGGGAAAGAAGATGTGCACAACGCCATCAAAAACGTTGATAAAGGTTTATTTCCGCAAGCTTTTTGTAAAATTGTGCCTGATACACTTTCTGGTGATCAAGATTATTGTATTGTCATGCACGCAGATGGCGCAGGAACAAAATCTGCATTGGCTTACATGTATTGGAAAGAAACTGGCGATTTATCTGTTTGGAAAGGGATTTCTCAAGATGCGCTGATCATGAACATCGACGATTTACTTTGTGTAGGTGCAACCGACAATATATTGCTCTCTTCTACAATCGGTAGAAACAAAAATTTGGTTCCTGGAGAAGTGATTTCTGCAATAATCAATGGAACGGAAGAATTACTCGTTGATTTGAGAAACCAAGGAATTGGAATTCACTCAACGGGTGGAGAAACCGCTGATGTTGGTGATTTAGTGCGTACGTTAATCGTAGATTCCACAGTAGTTTGCAGAATGAAAAGAAGCGATGTCATCTCCAACCACAACATTCAAGATGGCGATGTAATTGTTGGACTTTCCTCTTTTGGTCAGGCAACTTACGAAACTGAATACAACGGTGGGATGGGAAGCAACGGTCTGACATCAGCACGTCACGATGTTTTCAATCACAGTTTAGCGACCAAATATCCTGAAAGTTTTGATCCATCTGTACCAGAAGAATTGGTTTATTCTGGGAAATATAATTTAACGGATACAGTTGAAAATTCACCAATCAATGCTGGGAAATTGGTACTTTCTCCAACGAGAACTTACGCGCCAATTATTAAAAAAATACTAGATTCTCATCGCGCTGATATTCACGGAATGGTGCATTGCAGTGGTGGTGCACAAACCAAAGTATTACATTTCGTAGACAATTTACACATCGTCAAAAACAATTTATTTGATGTTCCACCATTGTTTAAGACCATTCAAGAAGAATCGAAAACCGAGTGGAAAGAGATGTATAAAGTTTTCAATATGGGACACCGAATGGAAATTTATGTTCCAAAAAATATAGCACAAGAAATTATTTCCATCTCAGAATCTTTTGGCGTAGCTGCACAAATTGTCGGTCACGTTGAATCTTTTGAAGGAAAAAAACTCACCATTCAATCAGAATTTGGAGAGTTTGTTTATTAAAATCATATGCAAGATTTATTAAAAAAATTAGAAGCGATTCAATATCGTTTTGTGGAAGTGGGTACATTGATTGTCGATCCGGATATCATTTCCGACATGGATCGTTATGTCAAGCTGAATAAAGAATACCGAGATTTAGAAGAAATCGTAGGCGTTTATACTACTTACAAAAATGTACTTGACAATCTAGAAAATGCCAAAGCAATGCTTGCAGGAGAAGAAGATCCTGAAATGCGTGAAATGGCCAAAATGGAGATTGACGAATTGGAGCACAAAAAACCAGATTTAGAAGAACAAATCAAAGTTCTGTTGATTCCAAAAGATCCTGAAGATGACAAAAATGCCATTCTTGAACTTCGCGCTGGAACTGGAGGTGACGAAGCTTGTATTTTCGTAGAAGATTGCTTCAGAATGTATACGCTTTTCTTCAAAGAAATGGGTTGGACATACGAAATCTTAAATTCAAATGAAGGTGGAACCAAAGGAATTAAAGAGATTTCTTTGGAAATTCAAGGTGCTGGAATTTATGGAATGTTGAAATTCGAATCTGGTGTTCACCGCGTTCAACGTGTACCAGAAACTGAATCTCAAGGTCGTGTGCACACTTCAGCAATCACAGTCGCTGTGTTGCCAGAAGCTGAAGAAGTCGATTTTGAATTGAATATGACTGATGTAAAAAGAGATACGTTCCGTGCATCAGGAGCTGGAGGTCAGCACGTCAACAAAACAGAATCTGCCATCCGATTGACGCATTTACCAACAGGATTGGTAGTTGAATGTCAAGATGGGCGTTCGCAACACAAAAACTTGGAAAAAGCGATTTCAGTTTTGCGTTCAAGATTGTATCAACGAGAACTAGACCGTTTGCACGAAGAAAGAGCAGCACACAGAAAAACATTGGTATCAACCGGTGACCGTTCTGCAAAAATTAGAACTTACAATTATCCGCAAGGAAGAATCACTGATCATAGAATCAATAAAACGATGTACAATTTAAGTATGTTTATGAATGGTGATATACAAGAAATGATTGACGCATTGAAGATGGCAGAAAACGCCGAACGAATGAAAGGTCAAGACAATTAATCAAAAAAATCGTTGTAGTTATTCTGCAGCGATTTTTTTTAATTGATTTCTAAATCCACTTATCACATTTTACATTCTCTTAACACATTTTGCTGTTTTGATCAAAATTAATATCGCACTTTTGCATCCTAAAATTTTCAATATCAAATGAAAAACTTTTTAATTCTAATCGCACTGTCTTTCTTTTCGATAGGAGCATTTGCACAAAACAAATTTACCATCAGTGGCGGAATCAAAGATGATGCAAAAGGTGAAGAAATCATCAGCGCAAGAGTCAAAGTGAAAGACCAACCAATCGGAACAAATTCCAACGAATACGGATTCTTTTCAATGACTTTACCTGAAGGAAAATATACTTTGGTTGTTTCTGCCTACGGATTTGTCACACAAGAAATTGAAGTCAATTTGAATCAAAACGTACAATTGAGCGTTCAAATGAAAAATCCTGTAGAGGAATTGGATGAAGTAAAAGTGACTGCAATCAGACAAGATGCGAACGTAAAAGATGCTGTAATGGGCGTTGAAAGATTGGACCCGAAAGAATTGTCGAAACTTCCCGTTTTATTAGGTGAAAAAGACATTATCAAAACCATGCAATTACTTCCAGGTGTTAAAAATGCAGGTGAAGGAAGTTCTGGATTCTACGTTCGAGGCGGTGGCGCTGATCAAAACTTGATTTTGCTCGATGAAGCACCTGTTTACAATGCTTCTCACCTACTCGGCTTCTTCTCAACTTTCAATTCAGACGCTATTAAGGATGCAACCTTATACAAAGGAAATCAACCAGCGAATTTTGGGGGAAGATTGTCTTCTGTGCTCGACATCAAAATGAATGAAGGAAACAATAAAAAATTCAATGTCAGCGGAGGTTTAGGTCTGATTTCTTCTAAGTTAAATGTAGAAGGTCCAATCATTAAGGACAAAGCGTCATTTTTGGTAACTGGACGCAGAACTTATGCAGATGTTTTTCTGAAAGCATCAGACCGCTTTAAGGATAACAAATTATACTTTTATGATTTAAACACCAAGTTAAATTACAGAATCAGCAAAAAAGACCGAATTTATTTGTCGGGATATTTTGGTAGAGACAAACTAGGTTTCGGCGAAACATTTGGAATCGATTGGGGAAATGCAACGGCAACTGCGCGTTGGAACAGAATCGTGAATGAAAAATTGTTTTCTAATACATCTTTCATTTTCAGCTCTTATGATTACAAAATATCCATCAAAAGTGGTGATGTTGATTTCAAAGTTCTTTCAAAAATTCAAGACTTCAATCTGAAACAAGAATTTCAATATTTCTTAAACACAAGAAATAAACTACGTTTTGGTTTAAATGCCATTCATCACGCCATTACTCCTGGTCAGGTAGAAGCCAATTCAGATTCTGGATTTTCAACCACCAAAATCAATCCGTTGAAATCCATCGAAAGTGCCATCTATATTACAAACGATTGGACAGCATCAGAAAAAATCAACGTGAGTTATGGCGCAAGATTGACAGGTTTTTCAGTTCTAGGAAATGGCTCAGAATCTTATACTTTTGATGAAAATGGTGATGTAGCAACAACAAACACTTACAAGAAAAATCAAATGGTGAAAACGTATTTGATTGTTGAACCTCGTGTTTCTGCAAGTTATAGTTATTCAAAAACAGCATCTATCAAGGCTGCTTACGCAAGAAATGCGCAAAACATTCACTTGCTTTCCAATGCTACTTCAGCTTCACCAACGGATGTTTGGTTGTCCACAACACTTAATACAAAACCTGAAATTGCAGATCAAGCTTCCATAGGTTGGTTCAAAAATTTCAAGGAAAATGCATATGAATTCAATGTGGAAACCTACTACAAAACAATGCAAAACCAAATCGATTACCGAAATGGTGCAAATACACAAGCCAACGAAAAATTAGAAGGTGAATTGCTTTATGGTATTGGTCGCGCTTATGGCTTGGAAATGATTTTGAAAAAGAAAACAGGTAAATTAACTGGTTGGATTGGTTATACCCTTTCAAAAACTGAAAGAAAAATCAACGGAATCAATGAAAACAATTGGTATGTGGCGAAACAGGATCGAACGCATGATGTTTCTGTTGTTGGTATTTATGACATAAATAAAAAACTATCTGTCTCTGCATTATTTGTTTTCTACACAGGAAATGCTGTTACTTTTCCAACAGGAAAATACGAAGTGAATGGAGAAACACAATTTTCTTACACAGAAAGAAATGCCGCAAGAATGCCTAATTATCACCGTCTAGATTTGGGTGTGACTTGGATTAGAAAAAATACTGAAAAGTTTGAAAGCAGCTGGAATTTCTCTGTTTACAATGCGTATGCGAGAGAAAACGCTTATCAAATTACTTTCAGACAAAGTGAAAGCGACCCAAACAAAACGGAAGCAGTACAAACAACTTTATTTAGAATTGTACCTGCAGTTACTTGGAATTTCAAATTTAAATAACCCTTGATTAAATTCAAAAATCATGAAAAAATATTATTTCATTTTAACTCTTTTATTAGCGCTTTGCTTTGTATCATGCGAAAAAGTCATTGATGTTGATTTAAATACTGCAGATCCTAAATATGTCATTGAAGGTTTTGTAACCAAAGGAGAAACCATACACCAGGTGAAAATCACAAGAACATTGAATTTCGATGAAAATGTTGCTTTCCCAACTGTGGACAATGCGGTTGTAGTTATTTCGGATAATGCGGGGAATTCAGAATCGTTGACACTAGCATCTCCAGGAATCTACAAAACAAGCAGTTTATTGGGCGTCGAAGGAAGAACTTATACAATCACTGTCACTGTTGACGACAAAGTGTTTACAGCAACGAGCACCTTGCCAACTGAAGTAGATTTTAACGGCCTAGATGTTATTGTTTTTCCTTTTGGAGTTGATACATTAAGAGGACTGATTCCTAGTAGAGTTGATCAAGCTGGTGTTGCGAATTATTACCAATTTGACATTTTCCAAAATAGCAAACAAATTTTTGGTGTTAATCTACAAGATGATCAATTTTCTGATGGAGTTCAAAACGAACAACCCATTTTTGGTCCAGACTTTGTTCCAGGAGATACAGTGAGAATTATTCAATATTGCATCGATAAGCCTGTTTACAAATATTTGTTTTCAATCGCTGCGAATACTGGAAGTACGGCTGCACCTGCCAATCCAGATTCAAATTTTGGAAAAAGTTGCTTAGGATACTTTTCAGCAAGAACACAAAAAGAGCAAACGGTAATAATTCCACAATAAGTTTTCAGTTAAAATCTAAGCTTTGATTATCTTTGCGCCTCAAAATTGAAATATGAATAGAAAAGAACTCATTGCAGAAATTAAAGCTAAAAAATCATTTTTATGTGTTGGTTTAGATACTGATTTAGACAAAATTCCTGCGCACCTTCTAGAAACAGAAGATCCGATTTTTGAGTTCAATAAGTCTATTATCGATGCAACGAAAGATTTTTGTGTCGCGTACAAACCAAATATCGCATTTTATGAATGTTTGGGCGTAAAAGGCTGGGAATCTTTGAGAAAAACATTGGAATACATTCCTAAAAATATTTTCACCATTGCAGATGCAAAACGCGGTGACATTGGAAATACTTCAAAATACTACGCCAAAACTTTCTTCGAATACTTGAATTTTGATTCTGTGACCATCGCCCCTTACATGGGCGAAGACAGTATTACACCTTTTCTCGAATTTGAAGATAAGTGGGTGATCGTTCTAGCATTGACTTCAAACAAAGGCGCTTTGGATTTTCAATTCATGACAGATACGCAAGGTGAAAAATTGTACCAAAAAGTTTTGAAAAAATCCTCCAAATGGGGAACGCCTGAAAACTTGATGTATGTTGTTGGTGCTACAAGGGCAGAAGGAATTGGCGAAGTGAGAAACATCGTTCCAAATAACTTTTTCTTGGTTCCAGGCGTTGGCGCGCAAGGCGGAAGTTTGCAAGATGTCGCACATTATGGTTGGAACGACGATTGTGGTTTGTTGGTCAATTCTTCTCGTCAAATCATTTACGCTTCCAACGGACTAGATTTTGCCGAACAAGCGAAGATCGAAGCACAAAAATTACAACAAGAAATGGAAGCCATTTTGATTTCCAAAGGTTGGTAAATTTCAATTGGACCATTATTTGTTGTTGTTGAGCAACTAAAATTACTTTCTGGTCGTCTTTGATAAAATTGATTGACTATGAAACTAATAAAATTTTTACCTATATTGGGTTTACTTTTCGCTAATCCTGCGCAATCGCAAGAAATTATTTTTCAATCTGCTCCGAACGACATTCAACAAATTGTTACCAATATTTTTGGTTTACAATGTCAAAATATTGGAACGGTAGCTGTTACAGGCGCACCAGTTGGTTTTGGAATTTTCTCTAATGGTCAAGCAATCGGCTTAAATTCTGGGATTGTCCTTTCAACTGGAAATGTTTTTTCAGACACAAGTTATAATGCTGACTATTTCAGCAGTACTAGCTTTGGTACCGCTGGAGATGTGAATATCGATCAATTGAATACTGGTGCTTTGAGTTATGATGCTTTAAGTATTGGATTTCAATTTACTCCAACAATTACAGATACAGTTCGATTTAATTATGTATTCGCTTCAGAAGAATATCCTGAATTCAGTACTTCAAATTACAATGATCGTTTCCTGTTTTTGGTTTCTGAAAACAACGGGCCTACACAAAACATTGCGGTTTTACCAAACGGTACTATTGTACAAATCAATTCAATCAATCAATTTGTAAACACAAATTACTATGTTGATAATAGCGCAACAAGTGCAACATATCAAGACTTTGTTTTTGATGGATACACTGTTCCCTTGCAAGCCATGTTTTACGCTAGCGCTGGAAGCACCTACACCATTAAATTAGTGATTGCAGATGTCGCTGATGGCGTATTTGACAGTGCCATTTTCTTAGACGAACAAGGAAGTTTCTCTACTATTTCTGGAAATTTAGCCGTTGGTGGAAATCCTGCGCAAGATGGAGTGATTCAAATTTTTGATGCCGCTGAAGATTCTACGGTTGTGAATCCGCTTTACACGGTGCCTGTGACAAATGGTACTTATTCTGTAGACAGCATTCCTGGTGGAAATTACCACGTTCGTTACTTGCCAGATTTGGTTTTAAACCCTTCTGCAATGCCATCTTACTTCACTAATGGAACAACTTGGTCAACAGCGGATTTGATTGGTTTGCCTTGCTTTTTCAATAGCACAGATTTAAATTCAACATCTGTTTCATTGACTGGTCCAGGGTCTGTAAGTGGTACAATTTACATCGATTCTTCTTTCCAAAAATCTTTGCCTTTGCCTTGTCCAAATGCAGTAGTTTTGGTGAGAGATGTGAACAGCGGTGAATTTGTTGATTACACGAAATCAGACATTGACGGACATTACAACTTTGAAAATTTACCTTACGGCGAATATCAAATTTTATTAGATGTTCCATACATGCCTCAATTAGATACGATTACTTTCGTAATTGCAGCTGGAGCTACACATGGTGGAAACATCAATCACAGCATCGAAACTGACGGAATTCATTCAGAACTTTCTACATTAGGATTAGGCGAAAACGCTTTGAATTTCAATATTGTACCAAATCCAAGTAAAGGCGAAATCACGATTAAAAGTGAAGGATTATCTGGAATGAATGTCCAAATTTTTGAAATCAATGGACAATTGGTTTACACAGGAAAAATGGAATCAAACATCCAAAAATTAGACGTTTCAAGTTTAAGAGCTGGAGCGTATTTCGTGAAAATTGGAAATGAAAATAAAATCAAAACATCGAAATTGATTTTGATGGATTAGAAATTGTAACCTACAACTACGGAAAAAGGGAAGTGAATGCAGATTTACTTCCCTTTTTTCATGCGGAATTTGTTCAAAATGAATTAATTTTGACCTGATGAAAACAATGAATCAACAAATAGCGGAAACAATTCGGGCGTACCACCAAAAAGGTTGGTCACCAGCTACATCCACCAATTATTCTTTTAGAACCGAAGCAGATGCAAAAACTATTTTTGTTTCTCGTTCAGGAATTGACAAATCTCAATTTCAACCTGAAGACTTCATGTGTGTTGATTTTGAAGGAAATCCAACCGCTGAATTTGAAGGCATCAAACCTTCCGCAGAAACTTTGATTCATTGCGTTTTGTATGATTTATACCCAGAAACACAAGTGATTTTACACAGTCATTCAGTTTATTCAGTTGTAATGTCTCAACGATTTGAGCATGAAATCACTTTTGAAGGATATGAAATTCAAAAAGGATTTGCGGGACAAACAACGCATGAAAACAAAATTTCCATTCCAATTTTACCGAATACGCAAGACATGCAAGAATTTGCAACTTGGATGCGCGCATCGAAAGATCATTTTGGGAACCATTGTTTTGTTATCAGAAATCATGGAACTTATGCTTGGGGAAAAAATCTTTTTGAGGCGAAAAGACATTTGGAAACCTTGGAATATCTATTGGAAGTTCGTCATAAATTAACTGATTAATCTCAGGAAAAAAACCAACAAAATTACGATTTCGATTGCCTGTAAATCGCTAACTTTAGCAGGTGATTTTGAACAAACAATTTTAAAATAGAAGCCATGGCATTACTTTCCATTCCCAGCGAAAACAAACAATTAGAAAATCCAATTCACATTCGTGTTTTCATGGAATCACGCGGTATTTTCTTTGATCAGTGGACTTGTTCAGTTGAATTTGAAGACGATGCAACACAAGAAGTTATTTTAGATGCTTACGCAGATGAATTGCGTCATTTCATGGAAAAAGGCGATTATGAAACTGCAGATGTGATTTCAATCAATCATTTGACAGAAAATTACGATGCGATTCGCCAGAAATTTTTAGCAGAACATACACATTCAGAGGATGAAATTCGATTTTTTGTGGATGGCAAAGGATTGTTTTGGTTTCATTTAGAAGGTGAACCCATTTTCAATTTACTGTGCGAAAAAGGCGATTTGATTTCTGTTCCTGCAGGAACGAGACATTGGTTTGACGCAGGAGAAAAAGATCCTTTTGTGAAAGCAATCCGCATTTTTATTGATACAACAGGCTGGATTCCAAATTACACCAATTCAAAAATTGAAGAAGAATACGCTGATTTCAAAATGCCACGATAAGGAAATATACAGCATTTTGGAAGCAAAATAGTATCACATATTTCCCATCGGCGTTTTAATCGCCTTTTGTCCGTTGCACTTGCGCTTGTGATTTTTTTGTGTCGCACAAGAATCTATCAATAATGTCAATGCGAAAAGGAAAGTGATTACCAAAAAAAGTTTCTTAAACATAGCGATTGATTTTGACGTTACTTTTCTTTGAACGCAAAAATTGGAAATTGGATACAGGAAAATGATGACTTTTTTTGAAAAATTCAAATTTTTGTTAAACAATCTCCTCATCATCCCGAATACCGCTATATTTAGCAATCAAACAAACAATTTGAAATCATACTTTTCTATTCAAATCAAAATCGCCGCGCGGAAATTCTTGGATTTTGGGGTTCATCCAATCTTGGGTGTTTTATTGATTTTAGGCGGATTTATCGCGTTTTCAGAATACCTTTTTCACCAAATTAGTTTTGCAGCCTATTTGTTTGCTTTTGTTTCCTTGAGCCTTACCTCTGCCCTTTCAGCTCAAAAAAGAAATGATTTCCTGCAACTTTGTTTTCCCGAAAAACGATACAAGTTGGTGCGAACGATTGAAAATACCTTGGCAGCATTGCCGTTTGTGATTTTTTTGATTTACAAGCAAAACTTGCTAGTTGCTGTGATTCTGCTTTTCATTTCTTTGATTTTTGCTTGGAGTAATTTTCGCACAAATTTCAATTTCACTTTACCAACTCCGTTTTACAAAAAACCTTTTGAGTTTATTGTCGGGTTTCGAAAAACGATTTTATTGCTCATAGGTGCTTGTTTCATTGAATTTATCGCGCTTTCAGTCAATAACTTCAACTTGGGGATTTTTGCATTGGCAGTCGTGTTCCTGATTGTACTTACCTTCTACACAACGCCAGAAAATGAAATTTTTGTTTGGAATTTTATCGTTTCACCTGCTCAATTTTTACTTTCGAAAATTAAAATTGCGTTGATTTTTTCATTTCTGTTGAGTTTGCCTTTTGTCGCTACTTTGGTAAAATTTTATCCAGAAAAATACCTGATCATTTTGGCAACATGGCTCATTGGATTCATGTTGATCATCACTGTCATTTTAGCGAAATATACTGCTTATCCTAGCGAAATGAATTTACCTGAAGGAATTGTCATCGCACTTGGATTGTCTTTTCCGCCTTTACTTTTGATTTTTGCGCCTTATTTCTACTTCAAAGCCATTCAAAAACTGAAACCTTATTTGCCATGATTGAAATCAAAAATTTGTGCAACAGCTTTGGAAATAAGCAAGTATTGAATAACATCAATATCCAACTTGAGCATGGAAAAGTTTATGGCATCGTAGGCGAAAATGGCGCAGGAAAAACCACCCTTTTTAGATGTATTGCTGGCTTGGAATATTTTGAAGGAGAAATTCAATCTACCAAAAGTCCGCTGAAAAACCACTTGGGATTGTTGTTCACAGATCCATTTTTCTTCCCAAAATTGACTGGAAAAGAATACATTCAATTGCTTTGCAACGCCCGAGAAATCGATCTCGGCGACATTGAAGCAAGAAACGTCTTCGATTTGCCTTTGAACCAATATGCTTCGACTTATTCAACAGGAATGAAGAAGAAGTTGGCAATTACAGCCATTTTGTTTCAAGGAAACGACTATTTCATTCTCGATGAACCATTCAATGGTGTTGATATTCAAAGCAATATTATCATTACAGAAATTATCCACAAACTCAAACAACTGGATAAAATCGTGCTCATTTCATCGCATATATTCTCCACTTTGAGCGTAACGTGCGATGAAATTCATTTGATCAAAGACGGGCAAATTATCCGCTCGGTTGAAAAACCGGAATTTGAAATTTTGGAGAATGAAATGAAAGAAATCGTGATGGAGAATAAGATTGATCGACTTGGGTTGAAGTAATAAAATTTGTTGTAAAACGAGATTTACTTGAATTATTTTTAAAACGTTTAATTATTTCTTGGTTTTTGACATCTTTCAAAAGTATTTGTAACTTGGTCTTGTTAAATTTAATCCGCTGATTTTGAAATCGATTTTCTTTGCGCTGTTTACTTTCATCCAATTTGTTTCGCTAACACAAAGTGATTTGAAATGCGCTGAAAAGTTCATTACGCTTTTGAATGATTATGATAGCACGAAATTAGATTCACTTCTAACTCCAGATTTTGAGTTGAAAAGAAATTTTGTCAATTACCATCACGACCGTGAAAAATTTATGGGACAATACATCATGTACAACCGAAATTTCAAAGGGAAATTCAAAATTTTAGAGATCATTTCGACCAAAAACCCAATTCAATTTCTCGTGGAAGACCAAAGTATTTACTTCGAAAAATTGCAAATGCAAAATCCAACTTGGAAAATTACCCTATATATAAAGAATCAGCAAGTTCAAAAAATGATGCTTGATTCAACCAATTACTATCATTCTTATGTCGAAGAATCAAAGGTAAAAGCAAATCCTTTTCACGACTGGGTCAAAGAAAAATATCCAGAAGAAACAGATGAAATACGATCGCAAACTCCTGGTTTGATGGAAAAAAGATTGGAAGAATATTTGAAACAAAAGAAAAAGCAATAAATGGATTATTTTAAGATTTTGCTCACCATTCACATCATCACAGGTGGTATCGCGCTTTTTGTTGGTTCCATTATTCTTTTCACTAAAAAAGGAAATGAAACACATCAAAAGTTGGGTAAAGTTTACTTTTCTGCTTTGCTAACTTCTTCTTTGGTCTCGCTTGTGATGGCCATTTTAAATGGAAATATTTTCCTATTTATCGTTGGAATTTTCACCGCCTACATGCTTTTGTCGGGCACAAGGTATTTGAAAATCAAAAGTATTTCCGACGTTAACATTGCAGATTGGACGCTTGCAATAACCATTACACTATTTGGGCTTGGCTTTGTAAGCTTGGGAATTTACATACTGTTATATCAGGACTTTTTCGGAATTGTTTTGCTCGTTTTTGGTGGAATTTGCTGGATGTTTGCGCTACAAGATTTTAAAAATTTTCGCAATAAATCGAAAGTCAAAAATTTTTGGTTGACGACACACATTCAAAGAATGACAGGAAGTTACATCGCCTCTGCAACGGCATTTTTGGTAGTCAACAACACGATTTTACCTGGAGTAATTTCATGGTTATTGTCAACCGCAATTTTGACACCTTTGATTGTAATTTGGATAAGAAAATATCAGGTTTTGAATCAAAAATAATTCAAATCATTCCTCGTCTTTGAACCAACTGGCATATTTCACATAGTTATTGGCAATGCGTTGAACTTCGCCTTCAAACAATTCCGGAGAAAGTGTTTTCACTTTTTTGGCTGGCACGCCGGCATAAATACTCCACGATTCCACTCGCGTTCCTTCCAACAAAATCGCGCCAGCAGCTATGATGCAATTGGATTCAATGTAGCAATTGTCCATCACAATCGCGCCCATTCCGATCAAAACATTGTCTTCCACCGTGCAACCGTGTACCAATGCATTATGACCAATGGAAACATTATTGCCTAAAATCGTTTTGGTCTTTTCAAAAGTGCAGTGAATCACCGCGCCATCTTGGATATTGACTTTGTTGCCCATTTCGATTGAGTTGACATCGCCACGAACAACAGCTGAAAACCAAACTGAACATTGATCGCCCATTTTTACATCACCAACGATGGTTGCATTTTCTGCAAACCAACAATCATCTCCAAATGCTGGATTCTTTCCTCTACAAGCTTTGATCAATGCCATTATTTCTTGATTTTAAAATTCAATTATTCAGTGAAATTGTTTGCTTTCAAATGTAAGGGAAAAGTTTGAATTTATTGCGTCTAGGGATGAATTCCACCTTTTTTTCAAATTCTCTTCACCACAAGTCATTTGCAAAAACTTGGTCTTCAAAAGCTAAACTTCATACAAATCCTTCTCAACTGGTTTTTGTCGTGGTCCGTCAGCTGACAGACACACGCCAAAAACAAATTTCTCTTCTCTTTTACACGATGGACTTTGTCCATCGCTACCGATATTTGATCCCTAACGGCATAATTATATCCTATTTTTATTTATATAAAGACTAGCCTCCGAAAATCAATATTTCAAATTGCTTAATTGTTAAAATAAACCGGATGCTTCATGAAGTATTTTCTGGTTTTAAGGATTTCATTCACCATGCGATCATCTTCTAGATTCCAAGAACGCCAATCTTTTTGTTGGTGTTTTTCCATGAATTTATCAATGCGCACCGTGAGCATTTTTTTGAATAAATCTTCAGATAAACCAATCAAATAGTAGTTGTCATTGTGAGGCATTTTATCTAAATGATTCAATAAATGCGCATAACTCACTTCTTCCAATTCAAATAGATAATATTCACGTTCGATGGTCGCTTTGTATTTGATATTGTATTCCAAAATCAGTTTGTCCCAATTGAACAAAGTGCTGAAAACCAAAACTAAAAACAAGGACCAAACATTGTATCGAACCAAAAACCAATTGCTCTTGAAAGTGGTGATTTTAACCAAAGTGGTAATCAACGCAATAAATGTCAGGAATAAATAAAAGTAAACACCAATTCTTTTATAGGTCAATCCGCTTTCCATGATGTAGGAGAAATTTTTGTGGAAGCAAGTCGCTAGTAGAATGGCATTCAACAAAATCCATAGCAGTGCGTTGTATTTTAGCTGTTTGCTTTTGATAACATAATTCAAATTTCCGCGGAAGAAGTACAACATCACAAAAATCGCGATGACTACCGAAAAAATCGAGCTGTTAATGCCTTGGTGCACATATTGTGAATAGTTGGTGATGTTTTTCATTTGACCACTGAAAATGAAATTCAAATCCAAAACATTTACAAGTAATAGCAACACATTCAACAATCCAAAAGTCATCATCGCAGCGCTCATTTCTTTGGACAAATCTTTGAACATGCTTTTCTCATTGGGCAAGATTCCACCAGAAAGTAAATTGGAACTCGATTCATCTAAGCGAATCAATCGCTGGCTGTTGACCGGAAAATAGAATACAAACAAAAGGTAAAATCCTACCAACATAAAACCAACAAAAGTCCAAGAAATGAAATCTAAATTGAGATTGTCGATGAACTTTGAGAATACGGGATTCGAATATTTGTAGATCAAAAAGAAAGTCACTAAAACCGCGATTGGAATGATGAATTTCAGTAAATCTGCAAACGTAAATTCAGATTTTGTTTCCTCTGTTTCTCCTTCTTTCAAAGGTTTTGGCGTGAATATTTTCTCGATTTGAAGGAAAATACTGCTGATCAATGTCCAAGTGGATTGAAGAAACGCAAAAACCAAAGTTGATTTTGGATTGTAGCTCACATACGCCAAGAAAAGCAATGAAATCACATTTCCGATGACAGACAAAAGATTGCCGTAAAGGAAAGCGCTCGTGGCTGTAATCAAAGCACCAGCGGCAACCAACAACCAATTCAATCGCTTGACCAACGAAAAATCAATCGAAATGGATGCAAAAACTAAAAGTACATTGAAAATCAAAAAGTTAATTCCAATTCCTTGATTGTAAAATAAGTAGCAGTATGCGAATACTGAAACGAATGATAAAATGGTTTTCTTTTTCATGGTTTTTATTTTTAGTTAAAATTAAAAGCACTTTGCAATTCAAAGTGCAAGTTCAAAAAAATATTAGCGTTTTAAAAGTTGTTCAAGTGCGTTTAAATGTTGGTTAAATGCTTCTCTTCCTAGCGGGGTAATTGTGTAGGTCGTACTGGTTTTTTTGCCTACAAATTTCTTTTCGACAGTCAAGTATTCCGCTTTTTCGAGTGCAGCAACGTGACTGGCAATGTTTCCATCGCTGGCATCTAACATCTCCTTGAGGCTCAAAAAATCGATTGATTCATTGACCATCAAAACCGACATGATGCCCAGTCTGATCCTACTTTCGAAGGACTTATTTAGCTGACTGATAAAATCTTTCATTGTTTGTGTTCGTATTTATAATACATGGAAATTCCGTAAACAATGTGTAAAATTCCGAATCCAAAAGCCCAAAACCACAATCCCCAACCGATGAAAAAAGTGGCGATTAAACCGACAATCATTTCGCAATAGCCCAAATATTTAATATCATTCAAAGTGAATTTGCTTCCATTTACCAAAGCTAATCCATAAAAAATCAAGGTCGTTGGAGCGATTAATCCTAGATTTCCATGCAGAAAAAGCGAAACACAAAAAATACCGCCAGCCAACAAAGGAATTGCTAAATTGATAAGCATCAATTGCGACGTTTTGTTCCAGGTTTTATGACCCAATTTCTTTGCTTTTTTGGTGGTGAAATAGTAACCGAAAAACAGCGACAAAAACAACACTGCCATGGCAACTAAAAATAAATGCAACACCAAATCTTTAGACAATTGGATGATATCGTTTTCGTACCAAATGGCGATGTAGAAATTCTTAAGGATGTAATACGCTGAAATCGAACCCGCCAAAGCGAAAACTCCAGCAAATACTCCTGCCAAACCACTCAATGAAATAAATCGAGATGATTTTTCCATCATCGAACGAATCTCCGTTAAATCTTGCAAATAATCTTTTTCTTTTTGATCCATAGCTAAAAGCACTTTGAATTACAAAGTAAATGAATAAATTTAATTGGTGATTAAATTAAATGTGAAAAAATGGTAAAATTTTGGATTATTGGATTGTTGGAAGGCTGGATATTTAGATAATTTAACCGTTGGAAACCAACTATTCCCTATTGCCCAACCCAGGTTCACTGAATAGTAAACCTCACTCCCACCGACTGAAATCCAAACATAAATTCAATATTTCTATCGTATTTGATCCGATTATTTCGATGTAAAAAGTACATCGTTCCGTCGAAAAGCATTAGAAATCCACCTTGAAGCAATAAACTTTGTCCGTAACCTTGTTTGGTGTCCGTTTCATTTTTTGATAATAGCAATCCAGTGCCAACGCCCATGTAAACCAAATCCAAGCCACCATTGATGAGAAATATTTTTTCCAGTTTTTTCTGTCTGGTGTTTAGATCCTGAGTACTTTCAATTTTAAGTTTTCGCTCTTGCACCAAACCGCCGATGGATAAACCCAAATTCACCGTATTCCACATTGCATTCATTTGATGAAAATAATGGGCTGAACCTTCTGTTTGGGTGGAAGCAATTGTGCCCGTAACGATGTTTGTACAAGACCAACCCAACAAGGTATACATTCCGGATTTGTTGATACTTCGTTGAGTGTTAAGATTGATTTTCCATACTTCGTCTAAGCTAAAAATCGTATCTTTTTGTGAGAACAAGAACTGGGGAACAAAAATGAAAACCAATATTATTCGAATCATATACCTTTTTTATTTAAGAGACAATCAGTTTAACCGATTGTTTACATTATCTGCGTAATCAAAATGCTCATTTCAATGGACAAATAAAAACAGAATTAAATCCTTCAAACTAAAATTTCAAAATTGGGTCATCAAGTTTTCTGGGATAATTGGACACTTAATAATTTCTTTAGATGAGATAGCAAATAATGACTCAGTTGAAATCTTCCCCACGAAGATACATCAATAAAATTATCAAAGACACTGTAAATTTCTTAATTGAAAACAAGTATTTTACTTTTAAACACTTCCAAATCCCTTTTTTAAACTAATATTCGAAAGAGATTACTGAATTATATTAACTTTGATTTTAGCAAAATTTTGAAAATCAAGGTTCATTGATTTTTATGAAAGAAAAGAATCTCTAATCTAAATAATTACATTAGAATGTCTAGAAAAATATTTTGTATTGGATTGAACAAAACTGGAACATCAACTTTACACAAAGCTTTTGAGATTCTAGGCTTGAAAAGTGTTCATTATATGGACGATAAAGGCAACAATATCAAAGAAATTATCACTTCTAATTTTCTTGCGGGAAATAATATTTTGAAAGGTATAGATAAGTATGAAGTTTTTTCAGATTGGGATCAAGCACCAAATACCATAGCAATATTTAAGGAATTTGATAGACAATATCCAAATAGTAAATTTATTGCAAATACAAGGGAACTTCAAAGTTGGTTAGATAGCAGAGAAAGTCATGTGAAAAGAAATCAAGAAAAGAAATTAAAAAATCCTGAATTAGATGTCAAATGGCTAAAAATTGATAGACAAGCGTGGGAAAATCAATATAAGTCTCACTATTCTGAAATTAAAACTTACTTTGAAAACAGAGAAAAAGATTTATTGGTTTTTGATGTTGTAGAAGGAGACGGATGGGAAAAACTTTGTCACTTTCTTGATTTGCCAATTCCTAATATTCCTTTTCCTAGAAAAAATTTCGCACCAGAAAAGAGATTAATCTTAAATGAAATTTTAGCTAGATTTGAAAAACAAATACAGATGACAAAAAACAAAAACCAATAAAAATATAGATGTCCTAATTTTAATGTCTCATATCAAAAACTTTGAGTTATTTGTTTTATAGTCTGCACTTTTGACTTTAATTTTTAATTCCTAATTTTGGTTCAAATTATGTTTTCTAGGATAATTGTACTTTTGGTTTTTACTTTGATGAGCTATCCAATGATAGCCCAGCTTAAGTCTTTGCCTCGAAGATACATCAATAAAATTATCAGAGACACTACCGAAATTTCAAAGCCTCAATTAATGGTTTATCCAGTTTTGGCTTATTCACCTGAAACAAATATTGAATTTGGTTTCAGTAGTTTGTATGTAAGATATGCAAAAGGAGATACTACAAATAGATTGAGTGAAATCAATGCATTCACATTTTACACACTGCAAAATCAATTTGGTGGATTTTTAGAGCATGCCATCTACAGTGATCAAAATAAGTGGTTTTTCTTAGGGAAATTAAAACTTCAAAGTTTTCCACTATCTTATTACGGAATAGGACCTGAAACTAAAAATCAAAAACTTGCCAAGGTAGATGCCTTTCAAATTCAAGTTAAAGAAAGACTATTACGCAAGGTTCATAAATCTATTTATGCTGGTTTAGAATTCGATTTCCAGAATCTAAGTAATGTTCGCTTTATAAATTACGATGAATCTATTTCTTATGAAAAGCCTGTTGGCTCGAATGGCTTTGCCAACTTTGGAATTGGTGCAGGCATCTTGTATGACAATCGTCACAATATCTTGAATGTCCGAGAGGGTATATTTGCTGAACTCGCATTTTTACATTATGAGCAAAAATTTGGTAGTCAGTTTACGTTTACTTCAATTAATTCAGACTTCAGATATTTTCATCCCATTCGCAAAAGAAATGTTTTGGCGTTTCAATATTTAGGTCAATTTACCGTAGGAAATGCTCCATTTAGTCAGCTAGCATTAATGGGTGGTGAAATGATGATGAGAGGATACTATACAGGGCGTTATAGAGATCGAAATCTAATGGCTTTTCAGACTGAATACCGCATGTTGCCTTTCAGTTTTTCTAAAAGATTTGGTTCAACCATTTTTGTTAGCGCAGGCGTAGTATCAAATTCAATT
Source organism: Crocinitomicaceae bacterium (assembly GCA_044361165.1). GTDB lineage: Bacteria > Bacteroidota > Bacteroidia > Flavobacteriales_D > Crocinitomicaceae > JAQVCM01. The sequence continues at coordinate 28,418 of JBIKJE010000034.1, forward strand.
GCATCTAGCAAAGCTACAAACATAGTTTATGCAGGAGGAATGGGAATTCGCTTTTTATTGTTCCCTAAAAAAGACATTTGGACAAGATTAGACTTTGCGTTTACAGAGGAGGGCAATGGCATATATTTGTATATCGGCGAAGCATTTTAATTTCGTTTTGACCTAAATTTATTACAAAACCGCAATACACGCTTCTCGAATTTCCCAAATTTCTTCAGCGGTAAAGGAAAGATTTTGCCTTTTTAGCCAGCCTTGCAAATAATGTTTGTGAATCATGGGTTTCCATTCTATCATTTGGTTGGGCTCGCAGCGTTGTTCGCGCACAATGAACGGTTCAATGGTCTCAATGCTTTTGCCTTTTGCTGTGAAATCATAACGCTTTCCATCATAACGGAAATACGCGTGAGCCTCAGGAATGGATTTCAAACCGTTTTGAGCTAAAATCGGTCCGACCGATGGGTGTGTTTCAGCAGACATCAAAAAAATGCCGACCATCAAATGAATGTGACTTTGTGTTTGCTCCTCAGCCAAAAGGGCTAGCAAAGCGTGTTTTGAAGAGCACGTTCCTTGGTTTTCTGACAAAACCAAAGTGAAATCTGAAGGATTTGAAATTCTTCCATATTTCAAGTTTTGAACATGGAAACAAGCAGCATTGAAATCAGTAATATTCAATGCTGCGAATGCATTTGTTGCTAAACCGCTGGCTGCGAGCTGAAAATTTGGAATCATGGTTTTTTCAAGAAATTCAAATCTTTTCCACTGAAATTTTTGACTTGGTCGATGTCGATTTTCTTCGAAATTCCAAAAACTGAGCCTTTGATTTTACCTTTGAATCTGACAGGAATTTCATCTTTAGTCACTAACTTAAACAGCGAAAAGAAAGCACCATCTTCCAATTTCACTTTGATTTGGGTGCTGTAAACGTTTTCCTTTTTCTTCTTGAAAACAATTTTCTTGTCCAGATGGACTGTTCCCATTTTTTTGTCAGACACAAAAACATCAATTTGTGAAGGCTTCAATTTGATATTGAAATTATTGGGATTTTCCAACTTAAAACTCAAATCCACCAAAATTTCTTTGTCGTCCATTTTAGGCAACTTCACACTTTCAATGCCTTTGAAATCGACATTTTCAAATTCAAAACATCCTTGCAAAGAGAAAATTAATACAAAAATGGCAATCCAATTGACTATTTTCATAGGGGAAAATTATTTAGATAATTCTGCAAAATGCTTGTAGAAATATGGTATCGTTTCAATTCCTTTGTAGAAATTGAATAAACCATAATGCTCGTTCGGTGAGTGAATGGCATCAGAATCCAAGCCAAATCCCATCATCACCGTTTTCAATCCCAATTCTTTTTCGAACAAAGCCACGATTGGAATACTTCCTCCACTTCTTACTGGAATTGGTTTTTTCCCAAAAGTCGTTTCGTAAGCCATACTTGCAGCTTGATAGCCGATAGAATCTATTGGCGTCACCACAGGGTCACCACCATGGTGCGGAGTAACAACAACTCGCGTTCCAGCTGGCGCAAGCGATTCAAAATGTTTTTGAAAAAGTTCTGTGATTTCATCGGGTACTTGGTGAGGAACCAAACGCATCGATATCTTCGCATATGCTTTGGAAGCAATTACCGTTTTTGCTCCTTCGCCAGTGTATCCGCCCCAAATGCCGTTCACATCCAAAGTCGGACGAATAGAACCACGTTCTGGCGTAGAATAACCCGTTTCACCATATACATTGTCAATGTCCAAAGCTTCGCAATATTTTTCATGACTGAATGGTGCTTTAGCCATTTCAGCGCGCTCAGCTTGAGAAAGTTCTAACACTTTATCGTAAAATCCCGGAATAGTAATGTGGTTATTTTCATCATGCAATGAAGCAATCATTTTGGTCAACACATTGATTGGATTGGCAACGCAACCACCATATAATCCAGAATGCAAATCACGGTTTGGACCAGTAACTTCAACTTCCACATAACTCAACCCGCGCAAACCAGTCGTGATCGACGGCGTATCATTTGACAACATTCCCGTATCAGAAACCAAAATGATATCTGCTTTCAATAATTCTTTGTGTTCAGCAACAAAAATTCCCAAATTGGCACTTCCTACTTCTTCTTCTCCTTCGATCATGAATTTTGCATTGCAAGCCAATTCACCCGATTTTACCATTGCTTCGAAAGCTTTGACATGCATAAACATTTGACCTTTGTCATCACAAGCACCGCGCGCAAATATCGCGCCTTCTGGATGAATAGGTGTCGTTTTAATCACTGGTTCAAATGCAGGACTGTGCCACAATTCGATTGGA
>JBIKJE010000035.1:0-30640 GCA_044361165.1 Crocinitomicaceae bacterium
TCAATTATCCAATAGTAGCAATTACAGGAAGCGTTGGAAAGACAATCGTTAAAGAGTGGATTTATCATTTGATTTCTGGAGAGAAAAAAGTGATTCGAAGTCCGAAAAGTTACAATTCTCAAATCGGTGTGGCACTCTCCCTTTTATCTCTGGATGAAAATGCAGACTTAGCAATCATCGAGGCTGGAATTTCCAAACCTGGAGAAATGCAGCTTTTAAAACAAATGATTGAACCAACCATCGGCATTTTTACTGCATTTGGTTCCGCTCATCGAACAAATTTTGAGTCTTCTGAGCAACATTTGAATGAAAAGTTAATGCTTTTTGAAAATACAAACCCAACATTCATTCATGAATCCATTCAATTATCCAACGCCAACTTGGAAAAAATTCATGGACAAATGGTTGAAAATCAAAATTTCAATTCATTCCTAAAACAATCTCCATTTCAAGACAAAGCGAGTCTAGACAATTTAGCACTTTGTATTGCTTTTGCGTTGGAAATTGGAATCAGCAAAAACACCATTTCAGATAGAATCAAAGATTTACCTCGATTGGCACTGCGCATGGAAACTTTTGATGGAATTAATGAAAACTTGATAATTAACGATACATACAACCTTGATTTAGATGCACTTTCACAGTCACTTGAATTTCAATTGAGCATTGCAAATGGAAAAAAAAGAGTGGCGATTTTAGCCGTTGATTCATTGAATAAAAATCAAAAAATAGAGATTCAAAATACCTTAGAAAAATTCAAATTAGATGAAGTATTTTTCATTTCAAATGAAAATTTACCTTCTTTTGACAAAATTCAGCATTCTGTTGTTTTGATAAAAGGAACAAGGGTTTCTCAATTGCAAAAAATTGCCCGATTGTTTCAATTGAAAAAACACAAAACACGCGTAGAAATTGATTTTTCAGCAGTTAAAAATAATCTCAATTATTTCAGATCTTTAACCAAAATAGGTACGAAAATGTTGGTAATGGTGAAAGCTTCATCCTATGGTTCTGGTGCTGAAAAAATGGCTGAATTTCTTGAAAAATCAGGCGTTGAGTATTTAGGCGTTGCCTATGCTGATGAGGGAGTTGAATTGCGAAAACACGGAATCAAACTTCCAATCTTGGTCATGAATGCTGAAGAGGAAGGATTCAATGACATTATTCAATACAACTTGGAACCTGCGATTTTTTCCTACAAAATGATGGATGACTTTGTGAAGGCTTTGATCATGGAAAACATCGAGGAATATCCTGTGCATTTGAAATTTGATACAGGAATGAGACGTCTGGGGTTTGCTCCATCCGAAGTTGAAAAAGTGGTGGAATTGTTCCAATCACAACCCGAAATCAAATTGCAAAGTGTTTACAGTCATTTAGCGGATTCAGACAATCTATTGGATGCTTCTTATTCCTTGGAACAAATAACCATTTTCAATAAGATTTGTAATCATCTGAGTCAAAAATTGAACTATCCATTTGATAGACATTTATTGAACACAGAAGGAATTGCAAGATTTCCTGATGCTGACTACGAAATGGTGCGATTGGGTATCGGAATTTACGGATACAGCGTTAATTCTCCAGTTCAAAAAGAATTACAGCCTGCAATTGCATGGAAAAGCATGGTTTCACAAATCAAAACGATTCAACCAGGTGAAAGTGTTGGATACAGCAGAAAATTTGTTGCTTCAAAAATTACGAAAATTGGCGTTATTCCTGTAGGTTACGCCGATGGTTTCAGACGTTCACTTGGAACCGGGAAAGGAGGTTTTGTGATTCAAGGAAAATGGTGTCCAGTTGTTGGATCCGTCTGCATGGACATGACCATGGTTGACATAACTGACGTTGACACTTTTGAAGGAGATGAAGTAGAAATTATCGGCAAAACACAAACTTTAAATAAATTAGCGAACGCGATGGAAACGATTCCTTATGAAGTTTTAACATCAATTTCAAAAAGAGTACATCGAATTTATTTGGAACATTAGGCGAAAAAACAATTCAAATCTAAATTCAGTACTTTTGTTCAAACTAAAATAAAAAGCAATTTCTATGATGAGTTACACTTTATTTCAATTCGGTCCTTACAAGGTTTGTCTTTGGAATTTAATCGCGCTTTTCATTATTTTTTTCGTTGCTTTTCTCCTTCGAAAATTGATTCACCAATCGATGAAACGCTATTTGATTGGAGCGAATATCAAATTGGAAGGTAGAAGGGCAACTTGGTTGAAATTATTGAGTCAAAGTGTTTACATTTTAGCTTTTTACATTGCCATTTATAGCTTCAACATCAACAATGAAGAAATTACTTTCACTGAATTCTTGGAATATGACATCATCAAATCCAATAAAATCAGGATAAATTTTTCCCAAATTATTTCGGTCATTGTTATTATTGTTGTCTCAAGAATGATTTTAAATTTCTTGAAATTATATTACAACAAGAAGTTTAGAGGAAAATCAGATTACAATCCCAGCACAGAATATGTATATGTACAAATAAGCAAGTACATCATTTACCTCATCGCTTTCTATCTTTGTTTGCAAGAATTAGAAATCAATGCAAGTGTGTTTTTAGGTGGTTCAGCCGCTTTGTTAGTAGGTTTGGGATTAGGTTTACAGGATGTTTTCAAAGATTGGTTTTCAGGATTGATTTTACTTTTTGAAGGAAGTTTGAAAATTGGCGATATCATTGAATTACAAGATTCCAAATTCAAAGAACCAATTGTTGCAAAGATTTTAAAAATCAACGTTAGAACCACACAAATTGAAACGCGCGACGGAAACGTGCTTTTAATTCCAAACGCAAAGTTGACACAAGAATATGTGGAGAATTGGAGTCATGGAAATGATCTTACAAGATTTATCATTAATGTTACAGTTGAATACCAATCAAATACAGAATTGGTTTGTACACTTTTGAAGCAAGCTGCCTTGAGTCATCCGAGGGTTAATAAATCAGAGCCTGTAATGGTTAGGATGAAGGATTTTGGTGACAAAGGTTTGGATTTAGAATTGATATTTTGGGCAGATCAAGGTTGGGATGCCAACAATTACAGGTCTGAAATTCGATTTGAAATTGATAGACTTTTCAGACAATATGGAATCGTCATTCCATTTCCTCAACAACACCTTGTACTTGAAAAAAAAGGGGAATGAAATTAGAACTTTGTGCTGGAAATGAACTCGCTGTAAGAATTGCGCATCAACTTTCATTTTCGAGAATTGAACTTTGTCAACAATTAGAAATAGGAGGAATTACTCCTTCCATCGGATTGCAGGAATTTTCAAAAAAAATCATCGAAACCCATGTTTTAATTCGTCCACGAGGTGGAAATTTCGACTTCAATACTGACGAAAAAGAAGTAATGTTATCTGACATTCATAGTTCTCGATCTTTGGGCGTTCAAGGAATTGTTGTTGGCGCACTAGACAATCAAAACGGACTAGACGAATCATTTTTAAAAGATACTATTCAATCAGCTGGTTCAATTCCTGTAACTTTTCACAAAGCATTTGACGAGGTAAAAGATTGGAAATCGAGTATGGAAAAACTCATTGAAATGGGGTTCAGACGTATCTTAACCTCTGGTCAAGCAATAAATGCTACTGAGGGATTTGAAAAGTTAATTGAAATGAAAAAATTCGCCTCTAATCGAATTGAAATCATGGTTGGTGGAGGCGTAAATGCAAACAGCATTCTTGAAATAAAAACAAAAGTTAATCCAAATGCCATTCATTTTTCGGGAACTTCTTGGAGAAAACTTGGAGAAAACGCGAGATATTCAATAGATACTTTGCAACCAGATTTGGTTAAGATAATTGAAATAATAAAAGCATTAGAAGGGAAATAAACTATTTTTTATTGACCTCTTTGATAAACAAAAAAGATTGAATACTCAATAAAAAAGCAAATAGTATAATTGCTGTGAAAGCCCAATAACGTGGTTCGGATAAATTTCCAAAAATCAATACTGCTATCAAAGTCATCATTGATAGCATTTGCAAGGTGGTCAAACCAATAAAACGCATAGCAAAGTATTCAGAATCTTTTTTCAAACCTGGTAAAATGATGAAAATACCAACACCAAAAATAGCACTTAAAGATGCGTCAACGATAATTGCTTGCAGCACTTCGCCGTGAATTTTTTCAGCTAAAACTAGCAAAAAATGACTAAGTAAAACAAAGACCATTACAAAAGGGAAATATTTAAAAAACTTGGTTTTCATTTTATTCAATTATCTATTTTACGCACTTCTCGAATTACCAAATAGAGTGAACCTGCAACTCCAAACAAAGACAATACAATTGTCCAAATAGGTGTTTCATTGACTTGTTTTTTATCTAAATAGGTTCCAAGCCATGTAAAAAAAGCTATAATTCCACCCATTTGGATTCCTATGGAAGAAAAACGAAGATAAACATTGGCCTTCTTTTTTACTTCCGGTAGTTCTTTCATATCATTTCTTTACGATTGTAAAAATACTACAAATCAATAGAATTCTAAATAAAATGTTTCGTATTCTTCCAATTTCTTTGTTTCAAAAAGCACTTTCAAATTATCTTTAGATATAAAAATCAGCTTTGCATTTTGCATATCACCTAAGTACTTTTTAGTCTTCTTAAATTTATTCATATAGTTTGGGCCATCGACTTCCTTTGTAAATGTTTTGACCACAATTACACTTTGATCATTCCCAAAAACCTTAGAATCTGTGGATAATTTATTTCTCCCAAAGAACTCCTTGTTAAAATCATCTACATTAGATTTTGCCAATCCAATATTTTTTGACTCTTTATCACCCGGAAAAACAACGATCCAATATTCATCATCTTCTTTGTATTGATATAAATTAGATTTTGAAAAATCTGCAGGAATATTGGCTGAATATCCGTTTTTAATAATGCCAATCATTTCTTTGGCTCTTGCTTCTTCTGGTGTGCCAGGATACTCAGCTACAACTTGATCTAAAACAGGGAGTAATCCTTGCTTATCTTCATTCAGTTGTCCCATAGCCAAGGCCTTTAATAGCATGTATTTGGATCTGTATACATTTTCTTTTTCACCATCAATCACTTCATCAGCTCTAATTATTACAGGATAATACAAACCTCTATTATAGCGATCCAAAATGGTAATGTAATCTTGCTCGTTGAGTTTTTCTCTTTCTTTTCTTTTTACAAAAAAGTCAGGGTCTCTCAAATAATTGGCATAATCTGAATTCGGGAAATTTGCAAGTATATAGTTCTTATGAACATCAGATTTAGAGGCATCTGTTTTCTCATAAATTAAATACAACTGATAAGCAGACATCAAATTAAAATCACTTTTCAAATTTCTAGCCAACACTTTTTCAAATTGTTCGGCTGCCATTTTATTTTCATTCAATTGATCTTTATAGATAATTCCGGCATCATATAACGCTGTGACTAATCTCACATTTGATGCAGCAATTGCTGAATCTCCAAAAGGTAAAATAGCCAATAAACTTTCTACGGAAAGTGTATCTTTTTCCTCCTCTTTTACAATTTCACTTGGAATGGAATCATTCCCATCTTCAGGTGTAAATTGAACCAAAACAATTTTATCACTTCTTCTCCAATTGTCTTCATTGTCTCTTGGTCCCCATTGTCTTCTAAATTCTTCATAGCCTGAAGAACGGGTTTTAGAATTGTTCCAATAACTTTTATTTCCAGAAATCTGATCTTGATTAGCAAGTGCTTGACTTTGTAATTCTTTCAACTTTTCAGCTTCACGACGCTTATTCAGTGCCTCTTCTTCCTTTATTTTCTTAATTAAATTCTCTGCAAATTTCTCTTGTTCCTTTGGTGACATTTGAGCAATTCTTTGAACACTGTCTTCGTAAGCTGCAGTTTCTACAGCCGTTACCAAATCTTGCAGTTTTAGTGCTTTGTTCTTGATACCTTCTGCGTTAGGATAATTTTCAGGTATTACTTTGGCACAACTATCATAATACTTTTGTGCTTTGACATAATTCTTATCGGTAAAACTCAAATCCCCTAATCTTTCGTAGGTTTTCCCTTTCTGACGCGCATTATTAGTTGAATAAAATGCAGATTTATGCAACAGCTGAATTCCTGATTCCTTTTGTCCTTCCTGTAATGAAATATCAGCTAAAGCATAATAAATTTGGTCCTTAAACTCAACATTTTTCTCATCACGCAACATTTTATTCAGTTGCTTTTTAATTTTTCCATCTCCACCCATAAAGGCACGATTAATGCGTGCGTTGAAATTCATTTCGAACGGAACATTGTATTTCAGTACTTTTGAGTAATGATATTTGGCTTTTTCATTCGCACCAGCATTGGCATTTATTTGAGCCAAAACAAAATGAATTCTACCTTTATCAGCTGACTTTTTAGCCACTTTCAGTGCCTCTTCCAAAGATTTTATGGCTTCCTCATTTTCCTTTTTAATCAGTGACAATTTAGCTTTGGTTTTCTCATATTCCAATCTAATGGATTCAGGAAATTCAGCTTTTTCGTCTTCTTCCTCTTGCTCTTTTTGCTTTTTCTTCGCTTTTTTTGCTCGTTTTTTGGCGGATTTAGTTAGTTTTTTCCCGTCTTCACTTTTTTCCTTTTCCCAAAATTTCCAATTGAATGATTTTTTATTGGCTTCTGTTTCTTCGATAGCCAATTGCAAGATGTCTAAATTGATTTGAGCACTAGAATAATCTTTGATTTCAATTTGAGATTTCGCTATCCAAAGTGTTGCTTCGTAATTTGCAGGATCTTTGGCGAAAAATTTTCGAATAAACTCAAAGTTCTTGATCGCTCCATCATAATCTCTACGGTAATAACTTGCTCTTCCAATTGCCAACCAATTTTCGTCAATCCAACGATTGTGCTCTTCCTTCTTTTTTGAAAGATTTTCAACGGATGGCATACTGTGATTAGAAATTACTTTGGTACATTTTGAAATTGCAGTATCAATCGCAGGAAACATCCCCATCACCTCCTCTTCATTTGGAAGTGGCGAAATTGGCAATACTTCATAGTAATCCTCTTTGAGATTACTTTGATATGATTTCATCGCTTGATTCAATAACTCATTGGCATTGAATAAGCCGTTGTATTTGGCAGTAGCGCCGTGATAAGTTCTGTTAATGAAAGTGTTTTTCTCAGTTGAACAAGCAACTAACAGCAATAAAATAATACCAGTAAATATATTTATTAAACGAAAAGTCATGTATGTCAATCTTTTATATTGAGTCGTTAAGCAAAAAATAAAAACGCTTATTCCACAAATTTATTTTAAAAAAGCCGTTATTTATGCATTTTTAAAGATTATTTTTTTGAATTTAGAGGACGTTATTATTCGGCAAAAGGATTTCTACAAAAAAGCGCTCGATTTATTGCAAATTCATTGCTAATTCCACTGCTGCACATACCAACTGTTGGTCATATTTTTTGGCAGTTTCCATCAACAAATTGGGTGAAATTAAGTCTCTATTATTTAAAAATTCGTCTATTGATTTTGCCAAACTCAAGGCATCAAGCGGTTCAAAAAGAAAACCTAATTTTCCATATTCCAAAATTTCTGGCGTACCGCCCGCATTACTCCCTATTGTTGGCACACCACTGGCCATTGCTTCGATAGTTACCATTCCAAAAGTTTCTGCCTTTGAAGCCATCACAAATGCATCAATGGCTTTATAAAATGAGGCGATATCTTCTCGGAATGGTCGAATAAATACCCTTTCTTGCAATTGATAATCTTCAATCGTCTTTTCGATTCTTTCATAATAAGTTGTTCCTTCACCAAGTGTTGGTTCCCCCAGCAAGCAAACACATACCTCTTTGTTAATACAAGAATTCAATGCTTCTAACAATAAAACTTGTCCTTTTTGCGGGTCAAATCTTCCAATCAGACCAACAATCGTCTTGTTTGCTGGTAAATCGAGCAAATTTCTTGCTACTATTTGATTTTCATTGTTTTTTGAAACAGATTGAAAAGGTGAAAGATCCAAGGCAGAAGGAATGATTATTGTTTTATTGAAATCAAATCTTGTCTTTGAAAGTACTTGACTTTGCAACCAAGCCAAGGGACAGGACCATAAATCAAATTGGCTAAACCGCAAAGTATGCAGCCAATTGGTTTTCTTTACACCCAATTGCATTTCCATGAAATAGGACAGATGGAAGTGAAAACCAAAAGACCAAAATTTCGTCATCGCAGCAATACTCATGTCTCGTGTATCTCTCACAATTAAATGTGATATACCTTCCTTCTTCAAAAGTTTAATCAATTGAAAACTTGCCCCAAAATCATAATACTTTCGGTGCTTTTTGATTGCAATCACAGGAATATTTGAACTTTCAGCTTTTTTATAAATAGGTGAATCCTTCAACGCAAAAATCAAAACTTCATGCCCGCGTTCTTGCATCCAAAATGCATTTCGCCATTGGTTCATTTCCAAACCTCCCCAACTTGAAGAGCTACAGATATAAGCAAGTTTTGTCACTTTTGTGCGAATTAATCTTTATTACGCCCCTTCAGGGCTTTGGGAAATTTAGTTTTTGTTCGATGGGATAAATCCCATCGTTTATGATGTCGTCCTTTCAAGGCTTATTCGTTCCAAAAACTCGGTTATTCTTCTCTTTTGCCTTTTCGTTTATCCTCTACCCTCTTTTGTTCCTGTAAAGGATTTGCAGAAATTTCTTTGACAAATTGTCTTTTGCGATACACATCCATTGCTAAGTAAATTGCACTTCTCATCGATTGTCCAGAAGCTTTGTCTTCACCTACGATATCGAATGCCGTTCCGTGATCTGGAGATGTTCGCACGATTGGCAAACCAGCTGTATAATTTACTCCTTCTTCAAAAGCTAAAGCTTTGAAAGCAGTTAATCCTTGATCGTGATACATTGCCAAAATTCCGTCAAATTTCCCGAGAAGATTTGAACCGAAAAAACCGTCTGCAGGATAAGGGCCAAAAGCGAAAATATCTTCGCCTTTTGCTTGGTTTATGGCTGGATTGATAATTTCACTTTCCTCAGTGCCCATTTTTCCATTTTCGCCAGCGTGTGGATTAACGCCCAATACAGCGATTCTTGGTCGAATGATTCCAAAATCTTTCTTCAAGCTATTTTCTAATGCTTTGATTTTTGAGAAAACTTTTTCTTTGGTCAAATTGGTTGCCACATCTTTCAATGCAATATGACTCGTAACCAATGCTACTTTCAAATTTGGTCCAACCATTACCATCAATGCTTCATCAACACCAGATAAATGGGCCAAATATTCAGTATGTCCAGGAAATTGAAACCCAGCTTTGATAATTGCTTCTTTCGAAATTGGTGCTGTAACCAAAACATCTATTTTGTTTGCTGCCAAATCTTCAGTTGCTCGCTCTAGGGATAAAAAAGCATATCTTCCTCCAGTTTCAGTAACTGTACCTAAATCGAATTTTATTTCATCATTCCAAACATTGACAATGTTAATCTTTTTTGGAACGGCTTCTTCAGCAGTTTTGCAAGATTGATATAAAAACTCTTCGTCTCTGATTGCTTTTTTATGGTAGGACATCGTTTTTGTAGATCCATAAATTATTGGAGTACAATCAACTAATATTCTATTGTCTCTTAAAGCTTTGATAATTACTTCAGGTCCGATTCCATTGATGTCTCCGATCGTAATTCCTACCCTAATTGGTGCGCCTTCTCTTTCCATTATTTATAGTTTTGAAGGTAATTCATTAATAATCTGATTCCAACTCCAGTTCCGCCTTTACCTTTATAATCTTGTGCGGCTTCTAAAAACGAAGGACCAGCAATGTCTAAATGAACATAAGGTGATTTCACGAAATGTTCCAAGAATTTACCCGCGGTAATCATTCCAGCATATCTTCCACCGATGTTTTTTAAATCTGCGATTGAAGATTTCATTTCATCGTAATATTCATCCCAGAAAGGCAATTGTACCAATCTTTCATGTACATCAATTCCAGATTCGATTAAAGCATTCATCACTTTTTGATCAGCATTTCCCATCAAGCAAGAAGCTTTAGTACCAATGGCAACAACAGCTGCACCAGTTAAGGTTGCGGCATCAATCACCAATTCTGGATTCAATTTGTTCGAATAAGCCAAAGCGTCAGCCAAAATCATGCGACCTTCGGCATCTGTATTTAATACTTCAACAGTCGTTCCGTCATACATGGTGATTACATCTCCCGGAGTGTAAGCATTTCCACCAGGACGGTTGTCGGTAGCTGGAATTAAACCAATTAAATGTACATCCAATTGATTCATTGCAGCAGCATAGATTGTACCGGCCATACATGCAGCACCAGCCATGTCACTTTTCATTAGATCCATAGAACTAGCAGTTGGCTTCAAACTCAAACCTCCTGTATCGTAAACTACACCTTTTCCGACCAAAACAATCGGTTTTTGATTGACTGGTTTTTTTGGTTTGTATTCAATAATTGTAAATGTTGGAGGATCAATCGAACCTTTGTTTACTGCCAATAAACCGCCCATTTTCAATGCTTCAATTTTGGCTTTCTCTAATACTTTCACATCAAATCCAGCTGCAATTCCCAAAATTTCAATTTCCTTAGAAAGTTGGGTTGCTGTTAAATAAGAAACTGGCTCATTAACCATGTCTCGAGCCCAAAAAACAGCTTTCAAGGTGTTATTTAGAAAATTGATTTTCTTTTCCTTCACATCACCTAAAAGATAAATTTGCGTCAACGCATTTTTCTTTTTCTCCGCGTCTTTGAAATATTTTAGGAATTGGTAATTCGATAACGACAAACCTTCAGCTACAGCTAACAAGGTTTTTCCCTGTCCTACAACATAAACTTCCTTTGCGCTCTTTGCTAATTTGGCTCTCACCTCGTGTCCTGCAACGCGCATCTTTTCAAGGTTTTCATTTTCTCTGATAAAGAAAATAAATTGTTCCCCCAATTTTAAATAATCGGAATCATCTTTGGAATCGATGAATTTTTTTGCCAATTCGGTCACCATTTTAGAAACGCCTTCGATTTTTGGAACTTCTTTTCCCAAAACAAAAGCGACGTGACTATCAGCAAGATATGATTTCGTATGTTTGATCATCTTTCGATAGAATTAATTATAGGTTGTAAAGTTAATTGATAAAAGTGAAATTTGTATGTCCTCGGGATTTGAAATGTTATAAAAGACCCGCTGCGCTTTAAGATACCAAGATTTTAGGAACCGTTGCTAAGTAGCTTTAAGACTAATTTAGATTATTGGATTGTTGGATTATTAGATTATTAGATTGTTGGATTATTAGATTATTAGATTGTTGGATTGTTGGATTATTAGATTCAATGGGCGTTTGTCTCAGGCGGTGTTGGATTATTGGATTATTGGATTATTGGATTATTGGATTATTAGATTCAATGGGCGTCTGCCTCAGGCGGTGTTGGATTAATGGATTATTAGATTGTTGGATTGTTGGATTGTTGGATTATTAGATTCAATGGGCGTCTGTCTCAGGCGGTGTTGGATTAATGGATTATTGGATTATTAGATTATTAGATTCAATGGGCATTTGTCTCAGGCGGTGTTGGATTAATGGATTAATGGATTATTAGATTGTTGGATTATTAGATTCAATGGGCGTTTGTCTCAGGCGGTGTTGGATTATTGGATTATTGGATTCAATGGGCGTTTGTCTCAGGCGGTATGCGGTTTTTTGACTTTAGCACATTTTATGGAAGTATTAATTTGTTATATAATTACGAATTGAGTCGTGAAGTGAATAGCAATATCTTCAATACAATCCATAAAAAATCAGTGCATCCGTGGCTAAAAAAGACCAGGTTCGCTTTAAGATTTGCTGCGCAGCTGCCTCCGGCGGTTTAAGATTTTAGAAGCCGTTGCTAAGCAACTTTAAGACTAATTTAGATTATTAGATTCACTTCGTGGCTGACTTCGTCGGTATTAGATTGTTGGATTGTTGGATTCAATGGGCGTCTGTCTCAGGCGGTGTTGGATTAATGGATTATTAGATTATTGGATTGTTAGATTATTAGAATCATCTAATGTCTTTGGTCTTTTAGCGAATGTCGTAAAAACCAGTATTTATTACTCAAAATTGTAATCAATAATCAAATTGTGTATATTTGTTCATGCATGATTTATTGTCAATCGAAAAATTCTTGCAATTCACAGCGGATGAACTCTTGGTGAATGCTAATGAAATCAACATGAGTACTACTTTCAGGTCTATTAGAACTTGGAGTTCTTTAAACGCTTTGGTTTTTATTTCTAGAATTAATGAAGAAACAGATATTCTGATTTCAGCAAGTGATTTGGCATCATGTCAAACTTTAGAAGAAATTCATCTATTGCTTAAATCTAGATTGAATGGCACTGATTAAAACTTTCGGATCAAGTATTCAGGGAATTATTTCTATCGTGCCAAATGCAATAGAAGACAATGCTGATTTGTCAATTATTTCACCAGAGGAAAGACAAAATATTATAAAACATACCGGAATACGATTTAGACATATTGTGCAAAAAAAATCGGTGGATGTCAAAGAATTATTTGAAACTGCCATCAACACTTTATTGCCAAAACTTGGATGGGAAAAATCTACCATTGACATATTAATTTGTGTCACCCAAACTACAACAACATCCATTCCTTCAGTTTCTTGCAGACTTCACGGCGACATGAATTTTGAAGAATCTACTTTGTGCTTTGATATCAATTCAGGATGCTCCGGATTTGTTTATGGTTTGCAAACTGTTCAAAGTTTGATACAAGGGTTTTCGAAAGAAAATGTCAGGGCAATTTTATGTTGCGGTGATCTTTCATCACAATTAATTGAAAAAAATGATAAGACAACAAAACCAATTTTTTCAGATGGAATTTCTGTAATCGGAATAGAATCTACCCCTCAAAAAAACGAATTGGCTGGATACTTCAATTTGGCAACAGCTGGAAAAGGTCAGGGTGCAATATTTACTTCAAAAGGTGATGACGATAAATACTATATGCGACTTAATGGAATTGACATTTACAATTATTCCATGAAATATGTCCCCAAAAATATCATACAACTTTTAGATTTTAGTAAAAAAGATAAAAATTTCCCAGACTATTATATTTTTCATCAAGCCAATCAACTTATTAATGAATCCATAAGAAAAAAACTTGCTATTGAAATAGAAAAAGTTCCAAACAGTTTGTATAAATTTGGTAATACAGCTTCTGCAAGCATTCCTGTAACATTAGGAACGATGTGGGAACGAAATCACAAATCTAATGGTTGGATTCTTGTATCTGGATTTGGAGTTGGATTTTCAATGGCTTCTGGTCTGATCAAATTTAATCCTCAATTTTGTTCATCTCCAATTCAATTGGACTTATAATTTTTAAGTATGGCAGATTTAGACATTATTATTCCACTTTACAAATCTCGAGACCATTTAGATTCGTTAATTGATAAACTTAATGAATGGAATGCTGCACAAAATTTAGAAATTCAAGTCATATTTGTTGATGATGGTAGTCAAGATGGAACTTATGAGCAATTAATTCAAAAAATTTCAAAAGCAGAATTCGATATACACCCAATTCAATTAGCTAAAAACTATGGTCAACATACTGCCATTTCAATTGGACTACATTATTCAAAAGCGCATTTCATCGCCACAATGGATGACGATCTTCAACATGATCCTTTCCAAATAAACTTGATGCTTGAAACTCTAAGTAAAGAAGATGCTGATTTGGTTTTTGGAATGTATGGTAAAAGGAAACATAATTTAATTAGAAAAATTGGAAGTAATCTTCTGAAAAAAATTTTATTGACAAGTGGAAGCGACTATTCAAACACCAGTTCATTTAGATTGATGAAATCAAATGTGATTGAAATATTCAAAACCAAACATTTGAGTGTTGTTTTACTTGAAGAATACTTGATTAAATACTCTAGTAATATACAAACTTGTCAAATAAAACATGAAGAGAGAAAGCATGGCAATTCAACTTATTCTAGTTGGAAATTGCTTAAAATGGCGATGCAGATTATGCTTTTTCATTCATCAATTCCATTGAAATTAATTACGCGGTTTGGTTTAATATTATCTATTGCGTTTTTTGGCATGGGGTGTTATTTCATCTATAACAAAATGATTCATAATGTTCCACTTGGATTTACATCTTTGATTGTTGCCATCTTTTTTTCAACTGGACTTTTATTGCTTTCATTAGGGATCATCGGGGAATATATTCGCAAGATTTGGATTTCACAAAACCAGTTAGATCAAGTAATTGTTTTAAAAAAATGAACCAATTAACAGGATATGGAATCACATTGAAACAGCTGGATTTTGATTCAATTCAACTTGTACGCAAATGGCGAAATCAAGACCAAATTAGAAGTCAGATGGAGTTTCAAGAAGTCATTTCTGAATCCGAACAAGTCCTTTGGTTTCAAAAACTTGATAAAAAAGTTAATCAATATTTTATAATACAAATTGCAGTTTCACCAGTTGGATTAATCCATTTGAAAAATATTGATTTGAAAAACAAAATTGCAGAATCAGGTTTATTTATTGGAGATAATGCTTTTGTTGGAACTGGTGTTTCTTTAGGTGCTTCCATTTTATTATTAGACTATGCTTTCAATCAATTGAATTTGCAAACAATTCAAGCCAAAGTACAAAACGAAAATACAATTGCGCAACAATACAATCAATTACTTGGTTTCGCAATTAAAGAAAAAATAAACGACCATTTCTCATTGTGGGAATTAGCTAAAGGTGATTTTGAAATCTTGAGAAAAAATTTGATAAAAATCAGTGCAGCCATCCAAAGATTAACGGATTAAAAGGAATTTTAAATTTAAGGTTTTACTTGATTAAAATTTGGTACCTTCCCGCACCATCGGTTACACAAAAAGCAGCGCATCCGTGGCTAATAAAAAGGGTTTTGTAAGGATTATCTATGATACTGTGCAATCACGGATCTAAAAGAATTAGGTCTTTTTTGGCAGTGGATTGAAGATGTTGGTGGTTCGCGCTCACTTCGTGGCTGACTTCGTCGGTGGAGAAAAGGTTTGGTACCTACCGGCACCAGAGCTCTTGTGCAGGGGAGTTTTTTTACCCACATTTGGTACCTTCCGGCACCATGGGTTGCAAAAAAATCCGCACATCCGTGGCAAAAAAAATCCCACTCAAAAATGAGTGGGATTTTGTGTTTTCAATAAAACTAGAATTAATTTACAACAACTCTAACAGGATTAATCTTACCATTACCTGTATTTAGATTGATGATGTATGTTCCTAATTGTAGATCTAATCCTTCAAAAGTAAACTGAGATTTTCCTTCCAAAATATTTGTCGTTCTCTCATTGATTACTTTACCAGTTAAATCAGTGACTTGAATTTGTGCATTACTGATATTTTCCGAGCTTGAAATTTCAACTGTAAAGTTTCCTTTCGTTGGATTCGGGAATACAATCATGCTATTCTCATTTTCAAAACAAGCAACACTAATTGGTCCGTAGATTTTTTCAGCACCATCTAAGTCAACTTGTTTCAATCTATAGTAAGAAACACCTGCTATTGGATCCAAATCACTAACTGTATAATTCAAATCACTACTTGAATTTCCAGCAGCTCCTATTTCAGAAACAAACTCCCAAATAGCTAAATCCCTACTTCTTTCAACGATGAAGCTTTGAGAATTTTGCTCAGAAGCTGTTGTCCATTTTACATTGACTTCGTTCAGATTACAACTTGCATTAAAATTTGTAAGTTGAACAGGAAGTGGCGTCGCATTTTCGGAGTTCATTAACCAGAATTCAGAGAATCCAGGAATCGTAAATTCGATGTAAGACGAACCTGCGATTGTTTCAACAAATCCATTGGCTATAGAAATTGCTCCATTACCACCTTGCGTAATATACAAGTTACTTGTAGCATAGCTTGTGCTATCAGCAGGGTTACAGTTGTCTTCCCAGCTACCGTTTTCATTCAAACCATTGTACTTACTCAAATTCACATCACCAATTGCGAACACATCGTCATTTGGATTGACAGTAGTTGTTGCTGACTTAGCAACCAAAGCCGCTACTTCAGCATTGGTAATTGGCAGACGAATCGTTGCTGGTAAATTGTTCGTTGGATTGATATACCAGTTTCGACCCATCACGGCTGTTTTGAATGTAGTTGCTGCTGGATCTGCACAAGCAGAAGTAACTTGAGCGTCAGCATTTACATAAGCTGATGCTGTTACAACCCCTAGATCATCCGTTGGGTTGTTTGCTTTGATAGAAACAACTAATTTACCTGCACTTGTATAAAAATGCGTCCAGTTTGTGCCTTTCACAACACAAGAGGCATTGT
The DNA here is from genome assembly GCA_044361165.1 of Crocinitomicaceae bacterium. Taxonomy (GTDB): domain Bacteria; phylum Bacteroidota; class Bacteroidia; order Flavobacteriales_D; family Crocinitomicaceae; genus JAQVCM01. Next base: position 16,367 of record JBIKJE010000035.1, read on the forward strand.
CAGTTGGTGCGAGAGCAGCGGTTACTGTTGGTAAAGTCAAGACAGTATTACCAGTTAACGTTCCTACAGGGCAAGCCAATGCGTCCACAATGTTTGTTACCGAATAAGTTGTTGTCGTTGATGGAACCACTGTAGAGGTCCAAGAACCATTACCGGTGCCGGTCACGGTAGCACCATTACTTAAAGTTAAGGTCCATGCACCACTTGCAGTAATATTTCCAGTCACAGCAAAATCATTACCATAACAAAGACTGGTTGATGTTGAGGTCACTGTTGCTGTGGGTTTTGGATTCACTACCACTGTTATCGGTGATGTTGTTGTACATCCAAAATAATCTGCTGTTGCTGTATAAGTATATGAACCAATTGAAGAAGGTTTAGAATAAACAGTTCCTTGATCCGCATCAACATAAGGAATTGTGGCAGCTGCATCTGAAAATAAACCTGTAACATTGGTTGTCCAAGATATTGGACAGTTCACTGCAGTTGTGATGTACATAACAGGTTTATTGGCATTTACTGCGCCTCCACTTGTAAGGTTACATTGATTGTTACCTGCTCCAGATGTTGTCATATTTGCAGATGGAGTAAAAGCTTCCACAACTGATGCCGTTCCACCTGTTCCTTGATGACAGATATTCACTATAATATTGGAAGTTCCATCCCAAGCAAACGGTGTTGTAAACGTGTATGAATTTAACCCAAGAACAGGTAAAATACTTGTACCACTATACACTGTTGTGAATGTTGGTGCTTGATATGTTGCTGTAAGCGCTGTTAACGATGTATTTGCCATACTAATGGTGTAATTCGCCATTGTCCCTGAACCAGCAGTCGTCACATTAAATCCGAGTGAATTTAGATTTACAGCACCACTGATGCCCACCGCATTTAATTCTGCTGCAGTAATCAAATATTGAACCCTAGACTGATTAGCCAGAGATACTGCTTGTCTATAAGGAGTATTAGCTGCAACTGAAGACGCCGTCGCAGTGCCCAGCACATATGCTGGATTTGCAACTGTTGAGGCTGTCAAAGTATTTACTGCATTTTCACAAGTAGTTGCAGCTGTTGAAGTAACAGTAAACGCATTTGGATTTGGATTAACTGTTGCTCTAACTTGAATTCTAGGGGATTTACAGGAATTCGTAACTACTATATTGTAGAAAAAGTACCAATAGGCATTATCTGCAAACCAGTTCCCAGTAAATACTATTCCACCAACATTTTGATTATAATATGTTGTGGCACCAGAAGTATTCCTTAAGATTGCACATGTCGTACCAGTTGCAATTCCTAAACGATAACCCGTTCCAGCTGGAATACTAAAATTTAATGGAACAACAATCGGAGTTCCTAATGCTCCCGTTGTAGAATTTGCTTCAAGAGCTGTAATTGTATATGTTGCAGTCTGTAAAACTGTACCTGCTGAATTTGTAAGTTGCAAATTAAGAACTCCTGCAGCAGTAGCATAAACAGTTACTGAAGTCAAACTTGTTGATTCAGTTGCATTGAAAATCATATAATATGAATTACTCGGCGCTGTCAAAGCACTTACAGCTCCTCCATACAAGAAGTTAGGTGGATTCATGTTCAATACCGTCGTACCAGAACTTGCCTCAACAAAATAATTCGTTGAACTTGTTAAACTTGGAGTAGTAAAACTTGTACCTGTTCCCAATGAAGTTGAACTAGAAGCTGTAGCATACCAATTCAAAGTCGTACCTGCTGAACCTACCGCACTCAATGTAACTGGACCTGAAACACAAACAGTATCTGGTGTTGTACTAGTAACTAATGGGTTATTTAAAGCAACTGTTATAGCAGTAGCTGTTACAGAAGAAACATTACAACTCACAACAGCTTGGTAATAGGTTGTTGCAGTTACTGCAGCAACCGGTGTAAAAGTCGTTGCTCCAGCACCAACGTTGGTCCAAGGACCAACATTACTCGTAGTTGATTCTTGCCATTGAATATTACCACCAGAAGAACCCGTTAAAGTCAAAGTTGGAGTTCCACCCGTAACACAATAACTTGTTATACTTGCTGAAATAGTACCTGCAACTGGCGCTGCAACAGTTCTGGTCACTGCTGTTCCAAGTGCATTATTTGCAGGTACACCATCACCCGTTACAACAGTAGCCGCATTGAAAGTATAAACTCCCAAGGTTGTCATATCTAAGGTTGTACTCATATTCACGTTCTGTGTGGCTCCTGCAGCCAAAGTACCAGTAGAAAGAATTGCAGATAATGATTGTGTCACTGCACCTGTAACATTGACGTTTACAGTAACATTGTCTACACTAAAATCAATTGTATTTCCAGATAAATTTTGAATAGTGACAGTAACTGTCTCAGCATTTGTAAAACATTGCGTTGAAGCAGCTGGAGATACCAAGGCTGTGGCAGCCATATCCAAAGGTGGCACGAAAAACTCATCAGCACCGATATCTGGTTTCGTTGTTGCACCTGGACATCCACCACCTGGACAACGAACATCTCCATCAATATCATCTGTTATTGCTGTACCCAATGCTCCTGCGTTGTCTAAAGTTAAATTCGTTCCTGTTACTAAATGTAGATCAGTTGCTGAAACGAAATTTGGTATCACTGATAACGAATTGACATTACTACCAAAACCAGTAACAATATCACCCAATGCAACTAGGTCTGATCCGAGGAAACCTAGCACCCCTTGCGTACCAGAAGTGAAATAGTCATTATTATCAATGGTAGTGAAAGCTGTGTTTGGGGAAGCTGAATAAATACTATATGTTTTCGCAGCAGCCGCACCAGAGTTTTGTAAATTGGTGAAAAATATATTATTGCGCAAATTAATATTGGTAATCGTTGTACTAGATAAATGTAAAGCAGACGACAAAGTTCCACTTGCAGAACCGGCAAAAGTACCTGTATTCAGAGCGACTGTGTTATGGTAGATATTTACTCCGCCAGTAGAGCCACTCAAACGAATTCCAACAATTAAATCTGAACTTGCAGCTCCGTTCCAACCACTTCCTTGTATCCCAGCAATCATGTTATTGCTTATTGAAATGTTACTCGTTGCACTTACTGCATTAACATCAATCCCTTTTCCACCATATCCACCAGTAGCAGCTCCAGCAATATTTGTAATGATGTTTTTATCAATAGTCAGGTTGGATACGGTTACTGCAGTCCCAACATCTCCAACTCTAATTCCCCATGCATTTGCTCCTGTCGAGCTCGAGCTTGCGTTAGTAATCGTATTATTTCTGATTACTAAATTGTTAGAACCTGTCCCAACATTTAAACCATAAGCAAAAGACGAACCAGCATTAATTCCATTTATGGTATTTGAAAGAATTGAAGAATTTGTAGCATTCGCTGCGAGGGTAATACCTGTTGCAGAGGTCGCTCCCTTTATGTTTGTAATTGTATTATTTGAAATCGAAGAATTATTCAAATTAGAACCAAAGATACCTACAAAACCTATTGTCGTTGCATCGGTTGCATTTCCAATTACGTTTTGAGTAATTGTGGTATTATTTTGACCTCCCGTAGCTCCAACAATAACAACGCCATATTGAGCCGATGACAAGACATTATTCTGAACTGTCAAGTCGTTACTTGGTGTTACCCCAGCATTACCTATCGTTGGTGCAGATAAAACAATACCTCCAAATGTTGTTAAAGGTGCATTTCCATTTATGACCGTGTTTCTAACGATATCATTATTTGCACCATCTGCTGGTGAAGCAACCGTAGTTATCCAAACTACAGCACTTGAAGTACCAGTATTTGTGTTGGCAATCGTCAAATTACGTGTTGTCGTTCCATTATTACTTCCCTCAATAATAATATTATCTGCACCATTTAATCTAATAATAGCTGAGGTACTTGAACCACTGATTGCGGCGTTCACTCCACTTGCTGGCACAATTGTCAATGTATTTGTAGTTGAACTTCCAACTAATTGATTGATCGTAATTGGGAAAGTCTCACTACCTGAATAAGTGGCGTCTGTTAGACTAAAAACTGTTGGACCACATAAACCATTAGTATTGGCTGCAGCAACAGCTGCTGTAAGTGTTGGGAAATTACCACTAGCACCAACTGTGTATGTTCCAGACAAACCTGTTTGGAAAGTAGGTGTTGTAAATTGGTCATTGGCAGTATTTGCATCTACGTTACCGTTAGGCAAAGAAGTTGCAGCAACAAAAGTATAGTTGGTAGCAGTCACCAAAGTAAAAGTTCCTAAAGTAACAACAGCAGTTGCTCCTGCAGCAATACTTTGACCTGTAAAATTCACTGTTCCTTGAGAAGTACCATTGATACTCCAAGTAACATCGAAAGAGGTTAAGGTTGCAATACCTAGGTTTTGAACCGTCACCTGAATGCTTTGTGATCCTGGACAAAAAGTTGTATTGGCAAAAGAAACAACCCCTGCATCGTCTTGAGGTGGATTGAACTCATCTGCTCCCATATCAGGATTTGTCGTAGCACCTGGACAACCTCCTGCTGGACAACGAACATCGCCATCAATATCATCTGAAATACCAGTACCTGTCGCACCTGTGTTATTCAAACTTGGATTTGTACCTGCAACTAGGTGTAAATCTGATGCAGAAGTGAAGTTGGGTACAATATTCGATGAATTAATATTTCCTCCAAAACCTGATTGAATAGCAGCAATAGTAGCCATATCTGAACCAATAAATCCTAAAATACCTTGCGCAGTTGCTGCAACAGAATAATTATTATTATCTAATGCTGTAAAAGCTGAACTGGCAGCAACGGAATAAATTGCATAGTTCTTAGAAGCAGTTCCTGCGCCATTTGTATTATTTAAGGTGTTAACAAAAATATTATTTCGAACATTTAAATCAGATGCGCCAGAACCTACATATAAAGGTGCAGTGATACAGTTTGCTGCATAAGTATACGAACCTGATAAATTAATCGTATTGTGGTAGATATTGATTCCACCACAAGTTGTCGTTAACGTAGTTGAGTTACCAATAATACCTACAGCGATACCCATAGAAGATGAATTTCCAAATGCGCTGTAATTTGATCCATTTATACCACTAATCATGTTGTTAGAAACAGTAATATTACTTGTTGAAGAACCGGTACCTACGGTAATACCACGACCACCGTAACCACCAGTATTAGTTGCTAAAACTCTTGTAATGTTATTTTTCGAAATTATTGTTCCTGAAACGCCACCTTCGATAGAAATACCGACCGGCGAAACTGCTCCTGAAGTTCGAACATCAATTGTATTGCTCGTGATAGAAGAAGTCAAAGCATTTCCTACTTGAATTCCATAGACAATTATAGCACTTGTATTCACTACTACACTATTTCCTGTAACATTCAAATTATCAATTCCTCCAGCAGTAGTTGCAGCAGTTCCATTAGCATAAATACCAACTGTTGAAACTGAAAATGCATTGTTTTGAATCGTTACATTGTCATTGTCTGCTCCAACTGTGCCATTTGTTGCACCTCCAACGTGGATACCATAACTTGGATTTGTTGTCGTGTTACCTGTTGAAATTAAGCAATTTTTAATTGTATTATTGGTTGCACCTAATCCTGTACCCAAAGAAATGTTTGCAATTGCAGCGATACCTGTTGTTGTTGCTGTATTTGTAATAGTCAAGTTTCTAGTTGTTCCACCACTATTGCTTCCGTCAATAATGATGTTATCAGCACCATTCAATCTGATTAACGCTGATGCGCTTGAGCCAAAAATTGATGCTGTTACTCCAGTCGCAGGGCTAATTGTCAAAGTATTGGTTGATGAACTTCCTACCAATTGATTAATTGTAATCGGAAAAGTTTCACTTCCCGAATAGGTAGCATCTGTCAAACTAAATACTGTTGGTCCACACAAACCATTAGCATTTGCAGCCGCAACTGCAGCTGTCAAGGTTGGGTAATTTCCGCTTGCACCCACTGTGTAGGTTCCAGACAATCCTGTTTGGAAAGTTGGCGTTGTAAATTGATCGTTGGTTGCATTGGCATCGGTATTTCCATTTGGCAATGAAGTTGAAGCCACCAGAGTATAATTGGTTGCGTCTAAGAAGTTAAATGTACCCAAAGTCACAACACCTGTTGCTCCTGCTGCAATATTTTGAGCCGTAAATGCCACTGTTCCTTGAGAAGTTCCATTCACACTCCAAGTAACACTGAAAGTATTTAAAGTGACAGCACCATAATTTTGAACAGTTGCTTGCACAGTTTGTGTACCAGTGCAAAAATTGGAACCACCAAACGAAATCACACCAGCATCATCTGTTGGAGGATTAAACTCATCTGCACCCATGTCAGGATTAGTTGTTGTGCCAGGGCAACCTCCTCCAGGACAACGAACATCGCCATCAATGTCATCTGCAATTCCTGTTCCAGTTGCTCCTACATTGTTTAATGTTGGGTTTGTGCCTGCAACTAAATGTAAATCAGTCGCTGAAGTGAAGTTAGGTGCAGAACTCACGGAGTTTGCATTTCCTCCAAAACCAGTTACAAGATCAGCTAATAATGTTCTAGCTGAACCAATAAAACCGAGATTTGTACCTGAAGAAAAATAATCATTATTATCAATAGTTGTAAATGAAGTATTCGGAGCATCTGCATAGATTGCGAACCTATTTACCGCTGTAGTTTGCGTGTTTGCGAAAATATTATTTCTAACATCCAAATTGGTAACAGCTGCCGCAACATACAAGGCAGCATTATTTCCAAGCACGAATCCCCCCGTTGGATTGGTATTAATATTGACAGAGTTGTGATAAAGTCTATAACCACTTCCTGTAGCAATGTAAATCCCATGAGCTCCCCTTAATAAAGTTGCATTGTTACCTGAGTTGGCAATGTCGAAAATCATGTTATTTGAGATCGTTAAGTTACCTGTAGTGGTAATCGGATCTAAGAAAATACCCATCGATTGTCTTCCTGCAGCAATCGTATTTTTAACGTCCGAAATAATATTTTTAGAGATTGTACCACCATTATTATTTCCAGTAAGATAGATTCCTGCAACATTCCCATTGATGGAAGCTGTAATTCCTAAAACTGTATTCGACGAAACATTAACACCTATTTGATTAGCAATAAAAAGCCCTTGGAAACCAATTTTACTTCCAGCAACGGTCGATCCAATTGTGTTATTTTGCACCACGTTATTCGTTTCACCTGACGCAAAACCAGATAAGCCAATTCCATAGTAAGAGGCAGTAATTAAGTTATTTTGAATCAAGTTATTTGAATTCGCAATTTCTGCAGCTGATCCTGCTGCACTTCCTGAAACAAGAATTCCACAGAAAGTAGTGGCAGGAGTATTACCTGTTACTGTACAATTTTTAATGACATTATTTGTCGCACCATTTGCAGGTGCAGCAATACTTGCTAACCAAACCACTGTACTTGAAGTATTGGCACTGGTATTGGCAATCGTTAAATTTCTAGTAGTAGAACCATTGTTACTACCATCTATAATGATATTATCAGCACCATTCAACTTAATAATTGCTGCTGCATTTGTGCCTGTAATCGCTGACGTTACACCAGTTGCAGGCACAATTGTCAATGTATTGGTGGTTGAACTTCCAGACAATTGATTGATTGTTATTGGAAAAGTTTCACTACCTGAATAAGTTGCATCTGTCAAACTGAAAACAGTTGGCCCACACAATCCATATGCATTGGCAGCAGCTACTGCTGCAGTCAAAGTTGGATAGTTACCACTCACACCCACTGTATATGTTCCAGACAATCCTGTTTGGAAAGTTGGTGAAGTAAACTGATCGTTCGTAGCATTGGCATCGGTATTTCCATTTGGCAATGAAGTTGAAGCTACCAAAGTATAATTGGTTGCAGCTACAAAACTGAATGTACCCAAAGTCACCACACCAGTTGCACCTGATGCAATGTTTTGGCCAGTAAAGGCAACTGTACCTTGAGGAGTACCATTTACACTCCAAGTGACACTAAAAGTATTCAAGGTCACCGCTCCAAAATTTTGAACTGTTGCTTGCACCGTTTGTGTACCTGGACAGAAACTCGCACTGCCAAAAGAAATCACACCTGCATCGTCTTGTGGTGGTGAAAACTCATCTGCACCCATGTCAGGATTTGCAGTTGCACCAGGGCAACCTCCGCCAGGACAACGCACATCACCATCAATATCAACTGTTATTCCAGTACCTGTTGCTCCAGAATTATTTAGTGTACTATTTGAACCAATTACCAGATGTAAATCGGAAGCAGAAATAAAATTTGGATTAACATTGACAGAGTTGGCATCTTTAGAAGTGGTGGTTTGCCAGTCTGATAATGTAACTTGAGCAGTTCCTGCCCAACCACCGATAGCAGCAACACCTGCAGTAGCACCTCCGCCAGAAACAAAGAGGTCGTTATTGTTTGATGTCAGGTTGGTGTATGTTGAATAACTTAAAGCAATAGCCCTGTTTGGACCTGAACCTGTACTTCCTGTACTTGCAAGTAAATTATTCTTTATGTCGATAACTGGATTGTTGCTTACTGCGAGGGCAATGTTTGGAGTTGATCCTCCGGTTAAAGTGGCAGACATCGATACAGAGTTATGATACACCCTTGTTGTAGAACCACTGCCACCGGCAACCATAATACCAATGCCACAAGAACCAAGAATTCCATTTGTTGCAACATCGGATATCATGTTATTGGCAATCAAATTAATGCCTGATGTAGAAGGCGAAACAAGAATACCAGCTACGCTATAAGTACTTGCTGCCCTGATAGAACCAATGAGATTAGAAGACACGGTTGCATTGGTTACCTCATTTCCTACAGTTGGGGGGGTGGTGGTAAAAGTGGTTATCGCCCCTAAATTAATTGCCCATGCATCAGCTGAAGAAACACCTGAGATATTAGATATATTATTACCGCTTATTAAAATATTGTTTTCGAAACCTACAAGAATACCCGATTTCGAAACTTGATTAGGTGAAGCCGTATTAATTAAGTTTGATTGAATTATGTTGCCAGTATTTTTGTTTGCTAATGATTGACCCTGAGAATAAATAGCATACTGAACTCTACTTATATTATTGTTTAAGAAAGTATTGTTATTGTTATTGGTGCCTAATGAAGCTGCTCCTATAGTTGAACTACCGCTACCTAAACCTACGAGAGTTGTGATTGGTGTATTACCTGCAATATTACAATTTTTAACTACATTATTTGTTGCACCATTTGTTCCTGCAGATTGCAACCAAACAACTGCAGAAGATGTTCCCCCATTGGTATTAGAAATTGTTAGGTCTCTAGTTGAAGTTCCATTATTGCTACCATCAATAGTTACATAATCAGCTCCATTTAATACAATTAATCCGCCAGAGAAAGACCCTGTAAGGGTGGCAGTTGTTTGAGGTTTGATTGTGAGTGTCACATTAGGCGTACAGCCATAAGAAATCTGATTCAATGCCGTTGCACCAGTTTCTGTTACAGATGCATCAATGATGGTCGCAACAGTATTGCCCGAAAGACCTCCAGCATTAATGGCAGCGAATAAACTACCTGTAGCACCTGTTATACTTGTGTAAGTACCTGTTGCACCAATAGTAACTGAAGTAGGTATAGTATTGCTAATGTTAAAACTATTAATTGTTCCTCCAACCGCAAAAGCAGCAGAAGTTAAAGCAACAGAAGCAGGCGCAGCTGCAAATGTACCACTATTGATACCTACATTGGGTGTAGCTACATTGTCTTGAGCCACTACAAAATATTGAATGGTATTCCCTGAAGTTGGCGTACTCGTCAATAAACTGTAATCCATCGCAAAGGTAAACGGACTAGCCGCATTGGTTGCTTCCACAAACTTCCAACCATTTGCTGCTGAAGTGTTGGTAGCTGCAAAACCATTGGTCTCAGTTGAAAGTTTGTAATACAAACGTGGTTTTGTACCAGCAGTAACATTTACTCCGCTTGCGTCTGTAATTGTTGCAGACAAAGTTGCACCTGTAGCTGCACATCCTGAATTTGGTATCGCTGTGTAGCTGATGGTTGGTGCAATCATATCTAAAGGTGTTCCGTTCAACTCCCATGCTCCAATATCGGGAGTGGAAGCTGCACCAGGACATCCACCTCCGGGACAACGCGTTGTACTAGCATAATCTGTTGAAATTCCCGTACCCAATGCTCCTCCTTGCTCTAATTGTAGTGAAGTACCCGTAGCATACTGCAAAAATGTGGTAATTGGATTTGAACCTGTGGTGCTAGCAAACAAAGGATTTTCGGAAACGGAAGCGGCTTCTCTACCCGCAACTGGCAAGGTAGTAGCGATATATGTTTTGTAGTTTACTAATGTTTGCTGTCCATTGGTTGCTGTTGCTCCAGTTCCCTCACCGTACAATAACTTTGTAGCTGAAGGTGCACCAGCAAAATATAAGTTATTGTTATTGGTTGCTGGGAAATTAGTTGCAGTTGGCGCAGTAGAGCGTCTTAGGGCTGCAGCATATCCTCCTGTTGGACCAGAAGCAGAAGTGTTTACAAAAATATTGTTTCGCAAGTTATTTACTGGGGTTGCAGAACTAATGTAAATGGCACTTGTACCAAAAGTTGTAGCACTTGAAGTGGTGGCTGCAATATTGACGGTATTATGAAAAATATTATTTGTTGTACCAGCTGACACTAAAATACCAGAAATACTTGTATTTCCAGTTGAATTAGGAGCCCTTAAATCTCCAATAAGGTTGTTACTCACATTATTGGTCACACCTCCACCAATGTTTATTCCTGCAACTGTAACATTTGTACTATTTGAAGACAAGTTGTAGATTGCATTGTTAGTGATGGTATGATCTGAAAGTAAAGTTGTTACAGAGATACCATAAATAATACCACCCGTTCCTCCGGTTGAACCTGTACTGTTCAAAGCATAAATAATATTTCCTGAAATTGTTGCAACACCCCTTATAGAAGCTATACCAATAAATGTTCCTCCGCCTGCACCTCCTGCAGTAGTAGAAAAATTATAAATTTGGTTGTTATTAAACTGAAAAGTTCCTGTTACGGTATTATTACGAATCCCTGTAATGGTACCAGCTGTTGGAGTAGATAAATTTCTTATAATATTAGAGTTCCAGTTTTGCTGAGTAGCACTACTTAAATTATAAATACCATCAATTGAACCAGACGAACCAACCGTAGCATAACTTAAATTTTCAATGGTATTCCCCGTACAAGTATACAAACCAACTGGGGTATTTGCTGTTATTGCTCTTAAAGTACCCGAAGCCCCTGTCATGTTAAAGTTAGAGATTGTATTGTTGGTAACATTCAATGTTCCATTTGGCGAACCTCCAACAATGACAGGAATAGTTCCTGTGGAAGGGTAATTTGTACTAGCAATTTGCTGAATATTATTTGTACTGATATTTACGGAAGCGGCAGTTGAAGAATTTACTATTGCACTAAATATACCGGTAGTTGCAGTGGTGTAAGAAAAACGAATTGTATTGTTATTGATGTTGATTGTATTAGAAGCAGCAGTAGAACCAATTCCATTTTCAATTGCATTTAAACCAGATGTTGTTGCACCACTTCTCACAGTAACAATATTATCGTTAATAGTTGCATTCGCAGAGGTACCTGCCTGCGCAAAAATTCCTCTCAAAGTCGTTGCGTGGTTCACACCAGAACCGTTGTTGTTGTTGATGGTATTGAAACGAATATTTACACTCCATTGGTTGTTAGCACGTATACCTACCGCAGGGTTAGTAGCTGCACCACCCCCAAAATTTAAAATGGAATTTCCAGTTGCTAATGCTGTACCACCAATGTCATTGTTAATATCTCCAAGAAAAGTTGTTGCAGTTGGTGTAGGTCCAACACCAACTGTTGCAGCAAAACCACTCAAATATATACCCGCGTTACCATTATTAATTGTATTTGCATAAAAACGGTTGTTTGAATTGGTTCCATTGGTTGCCAATGTTCCTCCATTTGTCGGTGTCAAAGCAGTTGTTGCGGCAATTGCTGTTGAATTTAATACTTGAATGGCAATTGATCCGTCCCCCATTGGTCCGGCACCACCTGTATTATTAATCCTTTGCATGTTAAATATGCAATTTTGAATGGTATTGTTGTTACACCCATTTCCAGCTGCAAACTTGAAAAAAGCAACTCCAAATTCCATAGCGACAGTGGCATTTGTAGTGTTCCCGTCTGTAAAAGTTATTCCATCAATGGTAACAAAATCAGCCCCATTTAAATAGAGCATTCCATCTGGGGAAGCTGCAGGTCCATTTGCAGTTCCCACACCTGCATTTACTGTTGCTACACCCGCACCAATTTTACGGAAAGTCAATGTATTTGTAGCACTTAGCGTTGGGTTTAATGTGGCAGAACCAATCGGAATACCTTTAATAGGTGCAGTTTCGCTATGACCAGAATTTACCTCAAAAACTACAGGACCGCTTATACCATTGGTGTTAACATAAGTTGCAGCGGCATTAATAGTAGCAAAACATCCTGGAATATTGTATGTTCCAGCTGGAAGTGCTCCAGATGTGGGACCGCAATAATTGAAAGTTGCTCTATAATTTGCACCTAAATTACTACTAAAATTTGTTCCTGTCCCACAACCATCAAAATCAGCCGTTGAATAAACTTCAATTGTATAATTTCCAGCACTTAAACCAGACAATAAATTAATATTAGAAGCAGTTGCTTGCCAAGTTTGGTTACCACCACAACCCCCAGCATCATTTGAAGCAAAAAAGTATCCAGATTGGCTAAAGGATCCAGATGGTGTAGCTGTTGGATAAACTCTGTACCAAATAGAACTGTTGATAATATTACAACCACCACATTTAAAAGTCTTATTTTGACCTCCATTTAAAACTAAGGTATTCGAAGCGGTAAAATTACCAAGGTTTGCACCTTGAAAATCTGGATTACCAGTAGTAGCAGCCATATCATAAAAAGTGTTTCCACCTCCATTAATATTCAAGATTGCGTACGACTCATAAATACCACTTTGCCCGAAGACATTAGTCAAATTAAAAGGTAAAAACAATACCATTAGAGATAGTCCTAATGAGATTTGCTTCATTTTAGAACCTACATTTGTAATTGATGTAGTTACAAAAAGTAATTGTAAATCACTTTTAATCTTAATCATCTTGTACTGTTTCTTCATACTTATTTTTTTTACTGCTGCTAAGCTTAAAAATCGTTTCATTCTAAAATATAAGAACCCACCATAAGTTAAAAGCTTAACTTAAAGCGAGATAATTGTTTAATTTATCAACTATTAAGGTCAAAAAAAAACCATTAATAGTCTATTAATAGTAGTAATCTGTGGGGTCCATAAGTGTTAAAAAATGTATTTTTTTGTAAGGTGTCCAAATAAACGTTTATTAACATCATTTGGTTTGAAAAAAAATAAAAAAACACCAAATTGTTAAATTAGCATTATTTAAAATTCTGTTTACCTACTAAAAATACAGTCTACTAAATTAATTTAAACATTATTTACCCTGACAACGAATGAACAAAAATATACTTTTATCGAATATATTTATGTTTTCAATGAATATTTATATTAAATAAGTATCAATTTTGGATTAAATTTTAAGTTGAATTTTTTATTCATAAAAAGTTAAGAATTATACGTTATTGTGATTTTTATAAAGTTTAATAAAAATAAAATGAACAAAATTGTTTAATATCAAATAGTTAGGTTGTTGGACTGTTGGATTGTTGGACTGTTGGATTGTTGGATTATTAGAGCATTGGAATGTTGGATTGATGGACTGTTGGATTGTTGGATTCGCTGCGCGTCTGCCTGCGGCGGTGTTGGATTATTAGATCATTGGAATGTTGGATTGATGGACTGTTGGATTGTTGGATTGTTGGAATGTTGGATTGTTGGAATGTTGGATTGATGGACTGTTGGATTGTTGGATTGTTGGAATGTTGGATTGTTGGACTGTTGGATTGTTGGATTATTAGATTATTGGATTGACTGCGTCGGTGCTTCGCACTCACTATGCGTCTGCCTGCGGCGGTGTTGGACATGTAGATGTTAAGCAGACAGATTAAAAAAAAAAGCCACAGATGCACTGATTAGAAAAGATTCGACTTTTTGAGGAGTGGATGGAAGAAAAGGTTTGGTACCTGCCGGCACCAGGGGTCGTGTTTGGTTGAGTTTTTTACCCATATTTGGTACCTGCTGGCACCAAAGGTCTTGTTTGGTGGAGTTGTTTTACCCAAATATGGTAACAACGGCACAAGAGGCGT
>JBIKJE010000036.1:0-30525 GCA_044361165.1 Crocinitomicaceae bacterium
TCAAACAAGATGTTTTCATTGCTGATTTGGATTGGGATGCGTTGACGCAATCATTGAAATTGGTCAAAAATATCTACAAAGAAATTCCTAAAACATTCGAAGTTCGCAGAGATTATTCTTTATTGCTGGATAAACAAATTACATTTAGTGCAATTGAACAAGCAGCCAAATCTTGTGACAAAAAAATCTTAAAAAACGTTGGTTTATTTGATGTTTATGAAGGAAAAAACTTGGACGAAGGCAAAAAATCTTACGCAGTTTCTTTCCATTTTCAAGATGCTGAGCAAACATTGAAAGACGAGCAAGTAGATGCTGTGATGCAAAAGATTAGAACAGAATTGGAAAGTAAATTGGGCGCAGAATTGAGATAAATCATGAATACAAAATCATACTTCATTACTGGAATTGGCACTGATGTTGGTAAAACGGTTGTAAGTGCGATACTTTCAGAAGCTTTAGAGGCAACTTATTGGAAACCTGTTCAAGCAGGAGACTTGGACTTTTCAGATAGCTTAAAAATCAAATCATATTGTTCAGAAAAAGTCAGTTTTTTACAAGAACGTTACCGTTTAAATACACCTGCTTCACCACATTATGCGGCTAAATTGGATGGAGTTGAAATTCAACTTTCAGATTTTGAATTGCCTAAGGTTGATGGAAATCTACTTATCGAAGGCGCGGGAGGTTTATTGGTTCCGATAAACGAAAAAGGTTTGTTGTATCTCGATTTAATTCAGCATTTCAATCTGCCAATAATTCTCGTTTCTCGCCACTATTTAGGTAGCATTAATCACACGCTACTTTCTCTGGAAGCATTGAAAAATAGAAATATCCAAGTCGAAATCATCGTTTTTGTTGGCGACGAAAATCCAGCAACTGAAAGTATAATTTTAAGTCACTACCCGATTCAAAAAGTGATTCGTATTCCTCTGGCAGGAGAAGTAAACAGTGAATTTGTTAGAAATCAAGCGACGATTATTCAAAATCAACTTTAAATGACCAAAAAAACGCACTCCTTTTACGTAGTGCGTTCCATTATCTAAATTATTTTATTCTTACAAATTCTCAAAAAAATCATTTCCCTTATCATCAGAAATGATAAATGCTGGGAAATTTTTGATGGTAATTTTACGTACTGCTTCCATCCCCATTTCTTCAAAATCAACTACTTCCACTGAAGTAATGTTTTCTTTCGCCAAAATGGCTGCTGGTCCGCCGATTGATCCTAAATAGAATCCGCCATATTTCGCACAAGCGTTGGTTACATCTTTCGAACGATTTCCTTTTGCCAACATAATCATGCTTCCGCCCAAACTTTGGAATTGATCCACGTAAGAATCCATTCTTCCCGCAGTAGTTGGTCCAAAACTTCCTGAAGGCATTCCTTCTGGCGTTTTGGCTGGTCCAGCGTAATAAATTGGGTGATTTTTAAAATATTCTGGCATCGGCAATCCTGCGTCGATTATTTCTTTGATTTTTGCATGTGCCATGTCTCTAGCAACAATCAACGTTCCGTTCAATTTCAAACGTGTTTTGATTGGATATTTTGATAATTCAGCCAATACTTCAGCCATTGGTCTATCCAAATCGATTTCCACTGGTGGCTCCAAATGTGGCGGTATTTCTGGCAACAATCTGCGAGGATTTTTCTCCAACGCTTCGATGAACAAACCTTCTTTCGTAATTTTCGCTTTGATATTTCTATCAGCTGAACAAGACACGCCCAATCCAACTGGACAAGACGCAGCGTGACGTGGCAAACGAATTACACGAACATCGTGTGTAAAATATTTACCACCAAATTGTGCACCGATCAAACTTTCTTGGCAAATCAATTGAACACGTTTCTCCCATTCCAAATCGCGGAAAGCTTGACCGCCCATGTTTCCTTCAGTAGGAAGATTATCGAAATAACCAGCGGAAGCTTTTTTCACAGCAGCTAAATTCGCTTCTGCAGAAGTACCGCCAACCACAAATGCCAAGTGATAAGGTGGACAAGCAGAAGTTCCTAAATCCTTGATTTTCTCTTTGATAAACTCTTCCAAAGAAGCATCGTTCAACAAAGATTTTGTTTTTTGGTATAAGAAAGTCTTATTGGCTGAACCTCCACCTTTTGCAAGAAACAAAAATTCATAAGACATTCCTTTTTTAGCATAAATATCAATTTGAGCAGGCAAATTTGTTCCAGAATTTTTCTCTTCAAACATGTTCAATGCGACCACTTGAGAATATCTCAAATTGCGTTCTTGGTAGGTATTGAAAATTCCTTTTGAAAGTGCTACTGCATCATCAGATCCAGTGTAAACGTCTTCGCCTTTTTTTGCTACAACAATCGCTGTTCCAGTATCTTGACAAGACGGCAATTGACCTTCGGCTGCAATGGTTGCATTTTGAAGTAAATTGTATGCAACAAAACGATCGTTATCTGTCGCTTCCGGATCGCTCAAAATGGCTTTCAATTTTTCTAAATGCGAAGTTCTCAAGTAAAAAGAAACGTCTGCCAAAGCCGCTTCCGCCAACACTTCAATTCCTTTTGGATCAATGTGTAGGACTTCTCTGTCTCCATATTTTTCAACTTTCACATATTCAGATGAAATGTGAATATATTCCGTATCGTCTTTTAAAATTGGATAAGGATCTTGGTAAAAAAAATCTGCCATTTTAGTGTGTTTATTTTGCGCCACGAAGTTAGTAAAATCTTGGGCTTTTTGATATATTATTACTATAATTTACTGCACAAAGTTTTTATTCAAAAGTAATTACTTCACTTCCTCACTCCCATCTTTATACCTAGCAAATCTTCCTAATTTTCGATCATGAACCACGTCATATCTATGAAATGGCCAACCGCCAAATTGTGTTTGCTGATATTCGTTAAAAGCTTCAATTATTTCTTCTCTCGTGTTCATCACAAATGGTCCGTGTTGCACGACAGGTTCGCTAATTGGCCTTCCTTGTAAAACTAAAATTTTGATGTTTTCATTGCCACTTTCCAGCTTTAAATCTTCGTTAGAAACAACATCGATTGCGTGGTAATTTGGAATTATTTCTCCCTCCAATTTGAATTGATTTCCTTTGTAAAAATAGAGCGTTCTATTGATTCCATCAGCAGTTTTAGGCAAAATCATGGTTGAATTTGCTTGCATTTGAATGTTGTAAACTCCCACAAAATTAGAAGGATGCGCAGCCCAAGAATTTTGAGGAGGTGTTGGAGATTTTCGCCCTAATAATTCTCCCGCTAACACTTCAATATTCACACCTTCAATTGCCTCAAAACTCGGAATTTCCTCACTCCAAAACATTTTATATTCTGGTTGAACCAATTTATTTTTCTTGGGTAAATTCAACCAAATCTGAAACAATTCCGCTGGATTTTCTTCGTCTTGATTCAATAATGGGAACATTTCTGAATGCAACAATCCTTTTCCTGCTGTCATCCATTGTACATCGCCATTTCCATAACGACCTTTCCCGCCCGCTGAATCGGCATGATCGACCAATCCTTCACGAACAACTGTAATCGTCTCAAAACCAAGGTGTGGATGTCCTGGAAAACCTGGTACTTTTTCGCCGTGATACATGCGCCAACCGTCCTTCACAACAAAATCTTGTCCGATGTTTCTTCCTGCTAAACTTGCTGCTGGGCCGAGTTCATCATTTCCTTTCGGAAATTGATCTTCGTGGTGAACACAGAATAAAAATGGATCCAATGTTTGCCACTGAAAACCTAAGGGTCTAATTTGTTTGATTTTGCTCATTTTTTTGTCTTATCAAATGTAAATTTTAAATCTTAATCTTGTTTGGAAATAGTGTTTATAAAAGTAAAGTTAAAGGTTTCTAGTAATTCATTTGTAATTTTGCGACAAATATTCAAACATGTCCAATTTTCTTCAAGACGATCACAATTACGTTTGGCATCCATTCACTCAAATGCAAACTGCACCTACTCCATTGGCAGTTGTAAAAGCCAAAGATTCAATACTTTTTACGGAAGATGGAAAACAATATTTAGACTGCAATTCTTCTTGGTGGGTCAATATTCATGGACATGGAAATGAATATCTTAAAAAGGCCATTTCAGAACAATTCGATAAAATTGATCACGTCATTTTCGCTGGAGTGACGCATCCAAAAGCAGTTGAATTGTCGAAAAGAATTTTGAATTTTTTACCTGATAATTTAGGTAAAGTTTTCTTTTCCGATGATGGTTCGACAGCCGTAGAAGTCGCTTTGAAAATGGTTTTCCAATATTGGTTTAACCTCGACAAACCGAAGCACAGAATTTTAGCTCTGGATGGCGCTTATCACGGCGATACTTTCGGCGCAATGTCGATTGGTCAGCGAGACTATTTCAATAAACCTTTTGAACATTTATTTTTTGACGTAGATTTCATTCCATTTCCGTCTTTCGAAATGGAAGAAAAATGTCTACAAGAAGCGGAAAGACTTTTCCAAACAGGCGAATTTGCTGGTTTAATCGTTGAACCATTGGTGCAAGGATCTGCTGGAATGCGCATGTATCGCCCTGAATTTTTGGAAGCACTTCTTCAATTGGCTAAAAAACATGAAGTGTTGACTATTTGCGATGAAATCATGACTGGTTGGGGAAGAACTGGAAAATTGTTTGCGTTAGATTACATCGATTCAAAACCTGACATAGTATGTGTTTCCAAAGGATTAACGGCTGGAATTTTACCACTTGGATTGACGATCGTAACTGAACAAATTTACAATGCTTTTTTAGGTCCAGACAAAGTTAAAGCACTGTTGCACGGACATTCCTACACTGGAAATCCGCTCGCTTGTGCAGTGGCTTGTGCTAATTTTGATTTGATTGAAAAACCAAATTTCAATGAAAATATAAATCGAATCGAAGAAAGTCACGCATCGTTTGCTGCATCCATGAAAAATCACCCAAAACTTTCAGATGTGCGACAAATGGGAACAATTATAGCGGTGGAAGTCAAAATCCCTGAAGGAAATTCTTATTTTTCAGATATTCGCGACCAAGCGTATGATTTCTTTTTGTTGGAAGGTTTGTTGATTCGCCCTTGCGGAAATGTCATTTTCTTGAATCCACCCTATTGCACAACCGACGCTGAATTGGAAAAAATGTACCAAGGAATTAGAGATTTCATCGCACAAATTGCTTAATTTCACTTCTAGAATAAACCATTTATACTTTATTTTTCCATTCAATGAATTATCTCGGACATCTTTTCCTTTCAAACAATGACACAGAATTGATGTTGAGCAATTTGTTTGGAGACTTTGTCAAAGGAAAAGATTTGAGTCAATTTAGAGCTAAAACGCAAGAAGGAATTACCTTACATCGCGCCATTGACAATTATATAGATACGCATCCAGCTGTAGTTGAACTTTTGCATGTACTATATCCAAAACTTCCCAAAGTTTCTGGAATTGCAGTTGATTTATTTTTTGATCATTTATTAGCTAAGAATTGGGATAAATACCACACTGAAAGTCTAGGTACTTTCTTAAATGCTTTTTATAGCGGTTTGAATACTGAAAACGAAGAGTTTACAGCTGAATTCAAACACATGATTTACCACATGGTCAAAGTCAATTGGATTTCGTATTATCCGCAACTTAATGGACTAGAAAAAGCATTGAATGGCGTTTCATCTCGGATTTCATTTTCCAACGAATTAAAAAATGGTTTGCCCGTATTTTTAGAAAATCAATCGCTGATAGAAAGTACTTTTGAAATATACATGAAAGACGCAATCGTTCATTTTGGTATATCGAATTCAAAATAAATTTGTAAATTGTTCCCATGTTTCTGTCTGGGATAAACTTAAAAATCAATCGAAAAGTGTTAATTATTGGGACTTTATTCCTTTTAATTATCGTTTATTACATTGGTTGTGAAAGAAATAACGGAAACGAAGACAAAACCGCTGCAGTTCCTGGAATTGATCTACCGGCCATTCTAAAAAAAGGCAAATTAACCATCTTAGCTGAAAATAGTTCGACCTCTTATTTCATTTATAGAGGAAAAAAAATGGGATTTGAATATGAAATCTTAAAAGAATTCGCGACCGAAATCGGAGTTGATTTGGAAATTGTCACCATTACCAATTTAGACGATGTAAACGCCATGTTGAATCGAGGTGAAGGAGATTTGATTGCATGTAATTATACCGTTACCAATGAACGCAGCAAATTCATTGATTTTACAGTCCCTTTTATGAGAACCAATCAAGTTTTGATTCAGCGAAAGCCTGAGAATTGGGAAACCATGTCGGCTGATCAGATCGACTCAAAATTATTGACCGATCCAACGCAATTGGCTGGAAAAACGGTCAATGTGTGGGGGAAATCAACTTACTACCAAAGACTTGTCAATTTGCAACAAGAAATTGGCGATACAATTATCATTCACAAAGAAACGGGAGATTTTACTTCTGAAGATTTGATTGAAAACGTTTCTGAAGGAATTATCGATTATACTGTCGTTGAAAAAAATGTGGCGCAAATAAACAGTCATTTTTTAGACAATATAGACATCGATTTGGAATTGAGTGTCAAACAAAAAATTGCTTTTGGAATCAGAAAAACCAGTCCATTGTTAAAAGCGAGAATCAATCAATGGCTGAAGAAATTTACGCAAAAAGCATCTTTCAAGTATTTGAAGCATAAATATTTCGACTTACCTGAGATTGCTAACAATGTACAAGATTCTCAATCCAGTTTGAAAGGCGGACAATTGTCTTTGTTCGATAATTATTTCAAACAAGCCGCAGCTAAATACAATTGGGATTGGAGAATTTTGGCTTCTGTTTCTTACCAAGAATCGAAATTTAATCCAAATGCTCGTGGACTTGGCGGAGCATACGGAATGATGCAATTCATGCCAGATACAGGTCCAAGATTTGGCGTTTATCCTTCTACATCTCCACAGGTTCAGATTCAAGGAGGAATGAAATTGTTAATCACGACTTATAATTTGTGGAACGATATTCCAAACCACGAAGAACGAATCAAATTTACTTTGGCTTCTTACAATTCTGGAACAAGTCACGTAAAAGACGCCCAAAAATTGGCTGCAAAATATGGCATGAATCCTAAAATTTGGGACAACAGCGTGGAAGTTATGATGAAAAACTTGTCTAAAAAACAATATTACCGCGATCCGGTTGTAACTGCTGGTGCTACGAGAGGCGCTCACACAGCCAAATATGTGAAAACGGTTTATGCTAGATTTTTGTCATATAAATCAATGTTTCGCTAGCATTTTGTAATTTCGCAAGAAAACAGAATTATCAAAAATTTAATTGTCATTGAAGGACCAACCGCAAGTGGAAAAACCGCTTTGGCAGTTGCGTTGGCTAAAAAAATAAATACCGTAATTCTATCCGCTGATTCTCGTCAATTTTACAAAGAAACAAGTATTGGTACTGCCAAACCATCTTTGGAAGAACAAGCTGGAATCAAACATTATTTCATTCATTCTCATTCTATTCACCAGCCGTTAACTTCAGCTCAATTTGAGAAAGAAGCTTTAGAGATTTTAGAGACAGAATTTCGGCGATATGAAACAATTATTTTAGTTGGCGGTTCAGGACTTTTCATCGATGCACTTTGCCACGGTCTGGACGATGTACCACATGATGAAAATATCAAAAATCAATTAAACATTGAATTTGAAACCCACGGTTTAGAACCACTTTTGATTGAATTGGAAGCAAAAGACCCATTATTTTATGCCAAAGTCGATTTGAAAAATCCTGTACGTATTATTCGCGCTTTGGAAGTTATTCGCATCACAAACAAACCATTTTCTTCATTTCTTGCTTTTCAATCCAAAAAACGTCCGTTCGATTTTCAAAAATTTGTGATTGATTTGCCACGAGAAATGTTGTATGATAGAATCAACAAACGCGTTGACATCATGTTAGAAAATGGATTATTGCAAGAAGTTCAAGAATTACTTGAGTTTCAAAATTTATCTGCGCTAAATACCGTTGGCTATGCTGAATTATTTGATTATTTCAACAATAAAATACCTTTAAAGGAAGCAATTGAATTGATTAAAAGAAATTCTAGGAGATATGCTAAACGCCAATTAACCTGGTTTAGACGAGATGAAAAAGCCATTTGGATCCAAGATTTAACAACTGAAAATCAACTTCAATATATCATTTCTCACCTCGAATAAAAATCTTGGAATGATTATTGAAAATCGTTACAAAAAACAATAAAATGGACATTACTTTTCAAAATATCATGCCTCAACCTTTGGCTTCCATGCAACATGGGGATGAAAGTATTTGGGGAAATCACGTTGTTTTAAAACACGGCCATAAAATCATGTTAAATGCATCTTCGGGAAAAGGAAAGTCTACATTTGCAAGTGTTGTTTTTGGCTTGAGAAATGATTTCGAAGGGAAATTATTGTACGATCAAGCTGATACTTCAAAATATACGCCCGCTGATTGGACTGAAATTAGAAAAAATAAAATCTCCGTTGTTTTTCAAGACTTACAATTGTTTCCAACTTTAACGGTGAAAGAAAATCTATTGCTGAAAAATGAACTTTGCAACGTTTTCTCTGAGAATGAACTAATTCAGATGCTTGAAGCGTTAGAAATCGACAATAAATGGGAACAAAAATGTGGTTTACTTTCGATGGGGCAACAACAACGCGTTGCCATTGTCAGAGCACTTTGCCAACCTTTTGAATGGTTAATTTTAGATGAACCGTTTTCGCATTTAGACGTCGAAAATACACGCCGAAGTTTAAAATTGATTGACGAAAGATGCAACAATTTGCAAGCAGGATTTGTGCTTACCTCTTTGGGAGACAGACATGAATTTAAGTACGATGATGAAATTAAACTTTGAGCCATGTTAAAGAAACTTTTATTTCGAAATCAAGACATTAAGCAATTAGTAATTGCTGTAATTGGTTCATGTTTAGGAATCACCTTTTTGATTACTTCCATTCATTATCTAATCAAGGTGAATGAATTTGGCGAAGGCGCTGATATATTAGGGCCAAACACCTTAATCGTTCAAAAAGAAGTATCAAATTCAAATACTTTGAATCTAGCAAAAACCGATTTTTCACCAGCTGAAATTGCGACTTTGAAAAAAGAACCTTTCATTTTGGATGTCAAACCTGTCATTAGCAATAATTTTGATGTTTCATTTGAAACTGCAGATCCGCTCGTACCGAGATTTCGTTCAGATGTTTTCATTCAAACTGTTGACCCAAAATTCTTGGATGTCAAATCTGATAAATGGCATTGGAAAATGGGCGATACGGTTGTTCCCATCATTTTACCGAGAGATTTTTTGGTAATGCTCAATACTTTTATGAGCGCGAGTGGAATTCCTCAAATTTCGGATGATTTAGCGAAAGATATTCGCTTCAGATTCACTTTATCGAACGACACTCAAAAAGAATGGATTGATGCGAAAATCATTGGATTTACGAACGAAGTTCCTTCGATTTTAGTTCCTGAAAGTTTCATGGAATTTGGCAACAAAAAATATGGAATCGCTGCAGATCAAAAAATCACTCAATTAATGATTTCCGGCAAGGAAAGTGAGTTTGGATTGGTAGAAGACATGGTAAAATCAAGACATTTGGAATCTAAAAATTCTCAAATTGTAGTTGGACGTCTGAAAAGTATGGTTGGAACATTGATTATTGTGGTGTTAGGAATTTCTATCATCGCCGTTTTTGTTTCTTGCTTGGTATTGATTCAATACGCACAATTGCTGATGTCACGAAATGCCTATGAAGTGAGAACTTTATTGAGAATTGGCTACGCACCAAAGAAAATCATTCGCACATTTTTCGTTTATTTTATTTTAATTTTTGGATTTGTAAGTGTGCTAGGATTGGGAATGTTTTTAATTTTTAAATATTATTTGGACAAAATGTTTGAGGAAGGTGGTTTGTATTTAGGAAAGGATTTCACTTTTTACAGCATCGCTGCACTCCTATTTGCCTATGTCCTTTTCGGAATTGCCAGTTTCTTTAACGCCAAAAAAGGGATTTACAAGCAATTTTAATCAAAAATCAAGTTTAACTTTTTTTAATCGTTAAAAACCTGTTAATTCTAATGCTTTTCTATTTTTGTATCGTCTAAAAGAAATAATTTCAACCAAAATAAAATGAATATGAAACAAATATTATTGCTTGCATTTTTAACTTTGACTACGTTGAGTTTTTCTCAAAAAATCAAATTGAAAGTCAACGGTCAAAAAGATACTACTGTTTTCTTGATCAAATATTACGGTAAAAATTTGCTTTATGCCGATACTGCTGAAATGAAAGGCGGATTGGTTGAATTTGATGGAAAGAAACAGAAACCTGGAATTGTCGGTTTGTTGCTTCCTGGACAAAAATATTTTGAATTCATCTACAACAATGAAGAAATTCAATTGGAAACAACAGGACCAGACTTCGTGAATAACATGAAAGTCAAAAAATCTGCAGAGAATTTAGTTTTTGTTGACTATATCAAACAAATCAATTCTGAGCGTCAAAAAGCCAATGATTTGGTTTCTAAACGAGACGCTCTTAAAAAAACGGATGAATCGTACAAAAAGATTCAGAATGAAATTGATTCGATTTCTAAAAAAGTAATCGCTTACCAAAATGAGGTAGTGAATTCAAATATAGGTAAATTAGTCTCAAAAGTGGTGAAAATGTCCATGGACGTGAAAGTACCTGAAGCACCAAAAAATGCGGATGGTTCTCCAGTTGATTCCAATTTTGCATACCACTATTTCAGAGATCACTTTTTTGATAATTTTGATTTAACAGATGATCGATTGGTAAACACACCGATTTTTCATTCAAAATTAGACTATTTCTTTTCTCAAAACATGTTGATTCAGCATCCTGATACGATTGTGAAATATGCATATTGGTTTTGCGATAAATTGAATCCAAAATCTGAAATGTTTAAATATGCAGTCATTCACATCACTTCAACATTCGAGAAATCGAAAATCATGGGAATGGACAAAGTTTTCGTGAAAATGGGTGAAAAATATTACTGCTCTAAAAATGCAGAGGGCAAATCTCCAGCTTTTTGGATGGCAGAAGATAAATTGAAGGACTTGTGTGAAAAAGTCAATACAAACAAAGTATTGGTGCAAGGTGTTCGTCCTCCAAATATCAGTTTGAGAGATACAACAGATGTAAATTGGAGAGATTTCTACAGCATCAAAGCTGATTATACCATCCTATATTTCTGGGAATCAGATTGTGGACATTGCAAAAAATCAACTCCGAAATTGCAAAAACTGTATGAAGAGAAATTGAAAGCGAGAAATGTTGAAATTTTCGGAATATCGAAAGGAATTGACGACGATTTTGGCAAATGGAAAAAATTCATCAAAGACAACAAATTGACTTATATCAATGTGGCGTTGACAAATTCACTTTTTAGAGCAGCACAAGAAAATGCGTTGCAATTTATTCCAAAATATACAACGTTGGAAGCATTGAATTACCAAGAAACATATGATGTAGTTACTACACCTAGGGTATTTATCTTAGACAAAGACAAAAAAATCATAGGAAAAGGATTGTCCATCGCGCAACTAGAAGATTTTATGGATAAAATCCAAGGATTCAAAGATGCGCCAAAAATCATAGAACCAGATCCAGAAGATGTTGGTCATTAAAATTGAAAAAATCAAAAACAAGGTCGTCAGTTTGGCGGCCTTTTTTTGTGGATATATTTTTGAATACTTTTTATGAACGGTAAATTTCTCAAGATTACTTCACTTATCTTTGTAGATAAAATAAAAGTAACTTTTTGATTCGAAAATAGTCACACTGCTATTATCTATAAATTTAACTATGAAAAAAAATATACTCCACGCTCCCCTATTTTGTCTTGTTTCAACGTTTTCTTTTGCCCAAAATTATTGGCAACAAGAAGTGAATTATAAAATTGATGTCAAATTAGACGATGTAAATCATGTGATTACTGCATCTGAATCTTTTGTTTACATCAATAATTCGCCAGACAAACTGGCGCAAATCTACATCCACTTGTGGCCAAATGCTTACCGCGATGGAAATTCAGCATTGGGAAAACAATTATACAAAAACGGTGAGGAATTCTTGACTTTTGCTGATGAAAAAGACAAAGGCGGTATTGATTCACTCGATTTCAAAGTAAACGGCGAAAAAGTAAAATGGGAATACCTTCCAAAAAACATGGATGTTTGTGTTTTGACCCTTTCAAAACCATTGAATCCAGGTGAAAGTTTGGTGATTTCAACGCCGTTCAAAGTAAAACTTCCCTCTGGAAAAATTTCACGTTTGGGACACATTGAACAGTCTTATCAAATCACTCAATGGTACCCAAAACCAGCAGTTTATGATAAAAATGGATGGAATTGGATGCCATATTTAAATCAAGGTGAATTTTATTCAGAATATGGTTCGTTTGATGTATCAATCACTTTACCAAAAAATTACGTTGTTGGATCAACAGGAGATTTACAAACTGCTTCTGAAGTTGAATTTTTGAATGAATTGGCTAGTAAAACTGCTGAAAAGGTAAAAACGAATAGTTATTCCAATTCTAAAAAAGAAAAAACAGCTTTCCCTGAATCTTCCAAAGAATGGAAAACCATTCGATACACACAGTCTAAAGTACACGATTTTGCTTGGTTTGCAGATAAAAGATTTGATGTACTGAAAGGTGAAGTTGAATTGCCAAACAGCAAAAGAAAAGTGACTTCATGGGCAATGTATGTGCCGCAAAATGGAAATTTATGGCAAAAATCTATCGAATACATCAATGATGCTACTTTCTATTATTCAAAATGGAACGGCGACTATCCATACAATCAAGTAACGGCTGTTGATGGGACAATCAGCGCTGGTGGTGGAATGGAATATCCAAATGTCACAGTGATTGGAAATTCAAGCAATGCAATGGAATTGGAAATTGTGATTGTCCATGAAGTTGGTCATAACTGGTTTTATGGTATTTTAGGATCCAATGAGCGCATTCACGGTTGGATGGATGAAGGAATGAATACCTTGAATGAAATGCGCTACGTGGCGACCAAATATCCAGACAACAAAAACATGTCGGATATGGTTTTGGGTGGAAGATTTCATTTAAACGATTTGGATCACCACGATATGGGAGACATTTCTTATAGAACCATTTCAATTTTGGGCGAAGATCAGCCAATTGAAACAAAATCTGCTGATTTCTCTAGTACAAATTATGGCGTCATCATGTATCAAAAAACAGGATTGGCATTTTTCTATTTGAAAGATTATTTGGGAGAAACTGCTTTCAACAAAGCGATGTCTGATTATTTTGAAGCTTACAAATTCAAACATCCGCAACCTGAAGACATGCAGAGGGTTTTGGAACAATCCACTGGAAAAAAATTGGATTGGTTGTTTCACGATTTAATTCAAACGACAAACCACATTGATTACAAAATCAAAAGTGTAAAATCAAATGAAAAGGAAACTCAAGTAAAAATCAAAAATGTTGGTCAAATTGATGGACCAATTGGCGTGTGTGCAATTAAAGACGGAAAAATAGTTGAAACAGTTTGGGTTGAACCAGGAGCAAAAAAGACTTTGGTTTCCATGGCAACAAAAAATGCTGAATTTATTCAAATCGACCCGAACAAAAATGTTCCTGAATTGGATCGCAGTAATAACAATTGGAAAAAAGACCAACTTTTTAATAAAATCGAGCCCTTAAAATTTGAATTTTTATTGGGAGACCATGAAGCAACAAAATCAAATAACTTTTGGTTACCTGTCATTGGTGCAAATCGCCATGACAAATTGATGTTGGGAGTTGCTATTCACAACATTGGAATTCCTTTTAAGAAATTTCAGTATTTCGTTGCCCCTGTTTATTCATTTGGAAGAAAGAATATTTCAGGAACTGGAGAAATGAGTTTTACATTTTTGCCTAAATCTTGCATCAAGTTGACAAGAGTTGGAATGTCGTTGAGAACATTTAAAAATGATTCTTACTTCCGAGGAAATGAGTCTTATTATGCAGCTGCAATGCCTTATGTTTATATGAAATTAGGCAATAGAAAATCTGCTGGTCCAATTTCTCAAACATTGTTATTTCAAACTATTTACAGAAATGATAAATACGGCCCAACGACGAATGATCACGCTGGAGGATATGCAAAATATACTTTTGACTACGACAAACCAAACCACCAATTTGGGACAGTTTTAAGAGCAGATTTTATTGATAATTTGAGAGACAATAGCGAAATGAGTCGTGCAACTTTTGAAGCGACTTACAGATACAAATACTTGAAAAACAAAATGAAACGTTGGATCGAAATCCGTGCTTTCATTGGTGGTAATTTGAGTTACAATAGTAATGGAACTTATGGAAATCGTTTACAAATGTCTTTGGCTGGAACAAGTGGTTCTCAAGACATTTTCTTAGAAGAATATTTTTTCGATAGAACAAATAGCGGAAATTTTGGAAGCAGCAATCAACGATTGGAAAATCAAGGTGGATTTAAAATGTCTAGCAACTACGGAACGACTGATAAGTGGATGACTTCTGCCAATTTGTATTTTGATTTACCTTTCAAACCAGGGATTTTTGGTGTCTTTGTCGATGCTGGAGGATTCCAAAAAGGAAATACATTTACTGGTGTGTTGAATACAGGAATTGGCGTGAAATTGAGCAAAGTCTTCAGCGTTTATTTCCCGGTTTACATGAGTAAAAACTTGGTAAACGCTTACAAAGCAACTGATGCAAAATATTTGGAAAAAATCAGATTTACCATTCGTTTAAATGCAATTAATAAACCATTTAAATTAGGAGATTTACTCTAAAAATTTAGGATGAAAATAGCCTCAATCAGTGAGATTAAAAAAGAAATTGGCCAACTTCCAGAAGCGGAGTTGGTCATTTTACTTTCCGCATTAGCGAAATACAATAAAGAAAATAAAGAGTTATTGAATTATTTGCTGTTTGAAGCTGATTTTGAGTCCAACTACATCCAAAAAATCAAAGAGGATTTAGATTTACAATTTCAAGAATTAAACAAGTCAAATATTAGATTCATCAAAAAAGGTTTACAAAAGATTGTGCGTGAGTTGAAGAAAAACATCAAGTATTCTGGCAAAAAAGAGACCGAAATTGAGTTATTAATTCACTTTTGTAAAAACATGATGACGCTCAAAATTCGATTAGACCGTTTTCCAGTTTTGTTTAATCTGTTAAATCGACAATTTGTAAATATTGAAAAATCACTGATAAAAATCGATGAGGATTTACACGCTGATTACCGAGAAGAGATTGAAATTATTGAAAATTACCTCGCAAGTTTTACCGAAAACTATTGATTAAATGTCAACCACAATGTTGTGTTTGTCGATCATTTTTCTCAAGTTCATCAAAGCATAACGCATTCTCCCTAACGCAGTATTGATACTAATTCCTTCCATCTCCGCGATGTCTTTGAAAGATAAATCTTGAAAAATACGCATTCGAATGATTTCCTTTTGAGATTCTGGTAAATAATCGATTAATTCGACCATTTGCGTTTCAAGCTCACCTCTACTCATGGATTTAAGTGTATCGTCATCTCCAGAACTTAGGACGCTGAAAATAGAGAAATCTTCATTTTTAGAAGAACTTTCAGAAATCATGCGCACTTTGCTCGTTTTACGGAAATGATCAATTACCAAATTGTGCGCAATTCGCATTGCCCAAGGCAAAAATTTACCTTCTTCATTGTAATTTCCTAATTGAAGCGTGTTGATGATTTTCACAAAAGTCTCTTGAAAGATATCTTCTGCTAATTCTTGACTTTTAATTTTCAAATAAATAAAACGGTAAATTTTATTTTTGTGACGCATTAAAAGTATTTCGAAAGCTTTGTGATTTCCTGCCAAATAAGCAGTAACAAGCTGGTGGTCATCCATTAGTTTCATAGACATAACATTCCTCGTTTAAAATGAGCTAAGCTCTGATTTTTAAAATTTTATAGAGTAATGTCTTGCTATAGGCAACTTGTTTTTGTAATTATTATTTCGACGAATATACTAATATTAGCGAAAACAACAATAGAAAATGAAAATTCACGTCTATTTTGTTTTTAAAATAACGGTATGGACTAATATTTGGTTGGAAGAAATGTAAATAAAATTAAATTTTCTCAACTTCCACTGCGGTGCCGTACGCCAACACTTCAGTGACACCTTGCATGACTTCATTAGATTCATAGCGCATATTGATAATTGCATTTGCACCAAGTGATTGAGCGTTCTTGATCATTAATTGATAAGCTTCTTCTCGAGCAGTTTCACACAGATTGGTATATATCGTACTTT
Organism: Crocinitomicaceae bacterium; assembly: GCA_044361165.1. GTDB lineage: Bacteria > Bacteroidota > Bacteroidia > Flavobacteriales_D > Crocinitomicaceae > JAQVCM01. The sequence goes on from JBIKJE010000036.1 coordinate 16,355, forward strand.
TTCCACCAAAAATGGTCATAAAACTACCTGCGAAATTTCCACCCAAACCGCGAGAGCGAACGGTGATTCCTCTTACCAAACCGTGTTGATTGGTGATTTTATATCCATCTAAATGGGTGCTTGTGGTGATGAGCATGGTATTTTATTTTTAAATAAATTTATATTAAATCTTAAATTTTATTGGCAGTTAACTGATTTTAACGGATAAAAACGACTACAAAAAACAACCATAACTGACAGTAAACAAGCTTAAATTTCCTTTGGCAAAGCATGTATATTAACTTCAGGTGAAAGTAAAAATTCCCCTTCAGATTTAGCAATAATTACAGATGCCAAACAATTTCCAATCACATTCACACTTGTTCTCGCCATATCCATTAAGGCATCTACGGCTAAAATTACACTGGCTTTTTGAGGATCCACACCATCTATTGTTGCTACTGCGCCAGCAAGTATTACGAATGATGCCCCGCGCACGCCAGCAACACCTTTACTTGTAAGCATCAGGACCAAACAAATTCCAATTTGTTCACCCAACGACATATCAACTCCACACATTTGTGCAACGAAAACTGTTGCAAGCGAAAGATATAAGGTTGTTCCATCTAAATTGAAACTATAACCCGTTGGAATTACAAAGGCGACCACTTTTTTAGAAACGCCTAATTTCTCCATGTTTTCCATCGCTTTTGGCAAAGCCGCTTCACTACTTGCGGTAGCAAACGCCAAAGAAACTGGTTCTGTAATTGCTTTGATAAATCTTCGAACAGGAACTTTTGCTATCAATGCTATTGGAAGCAAAATGCATGTCAAAAAGATAATCAATGCCACATAAAGTGTTCCGACCAATTGCAATAAATTTCCCAAAATTTCGACTCCGGACTTAGCCACAGTGCTAGCCAAAGCTCCAAAAACTGCTAAAGGCGCAATGTACATCACAATGTCTGTAAACTTAAACATAACTTCACTCAATCCTTCGAAAAAGCTGAGCATGGTATGTTTGTGTTGCTCGTGTTTCACCATTCCCAATCCTACCGCAAAAATCACAGAGAAAACAACAATTTGCAAAACTTCATTATTAAAAATAGATTTTGCAATATTCTCAGGAAAAATCTCCACAATGTGATCGCGGTGATTTCCTTCCTTCGTTTGTTCCAAGATTTTTTCAGATTTTGCCTTGTCTTCTGCCCTCGCCTCTACATGAACACCAACTCCAGCTTTGCTGACATTGATAGCCAACAACCCAACAAAAAGTGCTAATGTGGTAATAATTTCAAAATATAAAATACTTTTCAAACCAATTCGACCTAATTGCTTCATATTCGTATGTCCAGCAATTCCAACAACCAAGGTTGCAAAAATCAGCGGAGCGACCAAAGATTTAATCAAACGAAGGAAGATAACTCCTAAACGTTCCATTTCAAGCGAAAACATGGGAAAATCAATTCCAACTGCAACACCAATAATCATGGCTGCAAAAATCCACAAGGCCAATTTCTTTCTTTTGTATGCAACAAAAAGTAAAAAAGCCATCAATAAATATCTTACAACTTGAGTTATTAATAGTGCATTATGTGGCGCTGGCATTCCGTCTATTTTCAAAGCTTGTGATTTGTTTGAAAGCTTATCAAATGAAATAGTTGATTTTTGAACGCTGTCTAATTGATAACTGCCCGAATATAATTTTTGCAAGTTTGCGTGAGTCAACACCAATCTTTTTGAATTCGAATCTAGTTTTGAAGCATTTTCTCGCAAGTAAACTTTATCCGTTTGAATAAAATCAACAACGAAAGTGTTTTTTTGATTTGACTTTCCAGTATTTACGGTTGAAATTTCAATTTTTTGATTGACTTTTAGCCATTCAATTTTCTTAGAGATTTCTTTTTGATGATTTGCATGTATTTTACTTTCAATAAAAAACACAAAACCAACTAGCATAAAAGCAGTTATAAAAGCAAAAAGAGAATTGATATACTTCATAAATTGAAATTTCGAATAGTTGCTCAAATATAGGGTAAAATAAGTTTTGGATTTAATTTCTGCTAATTTAAATTCATGGTTTTCGGCAATCAGTATTTGATTTTCAGTGAAAAAGACTGCAAAAAAAATAATTGACTAAAATTTTCAGTTTTTTTTGAATATTAGTTGTCATTAATTAGAATATTGTTAATATTGCAGTGTCGAAACAGATCGATTCGAAATAATCACACAGCACATTTAATAGTATAGTGTACTTTCCAGTAATTACTAATTCATATTTATGAATATCAAAGATTTAGAGAGCAAAAAACTCCCTGATTTGCGTGAAATTGCCAAAGCAGCCGGAATAAAAAAAGTTGAAACCTTTAAAAAATCTGAACTTCTTGATGCAATCAAAGAACTTTCATCTGCAACCAGCGATGAAAATCCAGCTCAAATCCAAAGAAAAACAAAGCCAGAAAAAGTAAAAGTTCAAGAATCAGCGCCTGAAATTGCTCCGATTACTGAAACTAAAACTGAAGATAATATTGCAGTAAATTCTGAGTCTGAAAATCCAATCAAGAAAAGAAAACGTTTGGCTCCTGAAAAAGTAATTATAGGTGCGAAACAACCGACAATTCAAAAAACAGAAGAAAAAAGCGACCTCTTTACTGCTGAAGCTGATACAAAAACTGAAACTCCAGCAATAGAATCAGAAAAAACTCCTGAAACAGAAACAAATTCAGAAGTAAAAACAGAAAACAAAGGCCGCGATATCCGCAAAGAATTTGCCAACAAAAAACCATTTCAACCCAAAGAAAATCGTCCGAATTTCAAAGAAAAAAGACCTTTCAATGAACGAAATGAAGAAAATACTGCGCCTGCTGAAGGTGAAACTGCACCTGTAGAAAGAAAACCTTTCGTTCAAGGGCAAAAACCAAATCCGAACCAAAATCCAAATCAAAACCCGAATCAGAATAGACCTAATCCTAGGCCTAATCCGAATCAAAACCCAAATCAAAATCCGAATCAACAACGCAATCAGAATCCAAATCAATTGGCGCAACAACAACGTCAAGCGGAAAAAGAAGCTGAAGAAGAATTGTATGATTTGGCTGGAATTGTAAGCGCAGAAGGTGTTTTAGAAGTGATTCAAGACGGTTTTGGTTTCTTGCGTTCTTCAGATTACAACTATTTGGCTTCACCAGATGATATTTATGTTTCTCAAAGTCAAATCAAACTTTTTGGTTTGAAAACTGGAGATACAGTTAAAGGAACAATTCGTCCTCCTCGTGAAGGTGAGAAGTTTTTCCCTTTAGTGAAAGTAGATTCAATCAACGGCCGTCATCCTTCATACATCCGTGATCGCGTACCTTTTCAATATTTAACACCTTTGTTTCCGAATGAGAAATTCATTTTAACTGGCCACAAAGATGAAAGCATGTCAACAAGAATCATGGACATGTTCGCTCCTATTGGAAAAGGTCAACGTGGAATGATCGTTGCTCAGCCCAAAACAGGTAAAACTATGTTGTTGAAAGATGTTGCCAATGCAATTGCTGCCAATCATCCAGAAGTTTACTTGATTGTATTGTTGATTGACGAACGTCCTGAGGAGGTTACAGACATGGCTCGAAGCGTGAAAGCGGAAGTTGTGGCTTCAACTTTTGATGAGCCTGCTGAAAGACACGTAAAAGTGGCGAACATTGTGCTTGAGAAAGCAAAACGCATGGTTGAATGTGGACATGATGTTTGTATTTTATTAGATTCAATTACACGTTTAGCGCGTGCTTACAATACTGTTTCTCCTGCTTCCGGAAAAGTACTTTCTGGTGGTGTGGATGCAAATGCGTTACACAAACCAAAACGTTTCTTCGGTTCTGCAAGAAAAATCGAAAATGGCGGTTCACTTTCAATCTTAGCAACTGCATTGGTTGAAACTGGTTCTAAAATGGACGAAGTAATTTTCGAAGAATTCAAAGGAACTGGTAACATGGAATTGCAATTGGATCGTAAAATTTCTAATCGCAGAATATTCCCAGCAATCGACATTTTGGCTTCTGGAACAAGACGCGACGATTTGTTAGTTAACAAAGACATGTTGCAACGTATTTACGTATTGCGTCGCCACATTGCTGATATGAATCCTGTAGAAGCAATGGAATTTCTGAAATCACAAATGGACCATACGCGCTCAAATGAAGAGTTTTTGGTTTCAATGAATAGATAATTAATTTTTTAAACTGTCAATTTCTACTTTGAGATTGACAGTTTTTTTTTGAATGAATATGAGAATTACAGTTAAAGTTGGATTTATATTTGCCATTAGTTGGATGCTTGTTAAATTGATTTTTCATTTTGCAGGAATTTCTACAACTTCCATTGTACCAACCATTTTCATCAATATGTTTTTGCTTTTATCTTCCATTTCAATTGGATTGTACATGCACAAACAACGAGAAGGTTTTACACAAGGAAATGCGTTGAGCGATATCAAATCCAGCATGACGGTGGGTATTCCTTATACCATTTTGGTGGTTATTTTCATTTATATTTATTACAATTACATCAATCCTGATTTTGTAAATCACATGATTGCTGAAAAATTAAATGCCTATAAAACAGGCTTAGCAAATCCAGAGGAATTGAAATTGATTCGTGCGAGCAACGAAGCATTCGAAGTAATGACCAAAGAAGATATTTACAAGGAAATGGAAAAAAGTACGAGAAGTACAATTTCACCTTTTTCAATCACTACGATTTCTTTGCTTGGAATGATTTTACTTTCAACGGTTTACAGCTTACTCGTTACTGTAATTTTCAGAAAAGTTTTGCTTAGAGGCTTAAGATAATTTCGAATTTCTTTGTAAATCAATGTTTTTTGCTCCCAAGTAAAAGAAGATTGTGCATCCCAACATGAAAAGGTGACTTAAATCGTCTTTATTTAACCATTTGTGAGGATTAATTTTGAGCAAGAAGAAAAAAGCTGATGGCAAACAAATCAGCACACCATAAACCATATATTTCATATAATCATGTCCTTGCTTGAAATAGATGTAACCCAAAACTCCACAAAAAATAATGTATGTTATCATTGCATCAATCGCGATGAATAGGAAGTTTTGTTTCCATAAAGCCAAGAATAAAAATACAGCAGCCTTAATAATTATTCCAACTTTAAGAACTTTTTTATTGCTTTGATTTTTCATTTTGACCAACATTGCGAGACTTGCAAAATACCCAGATAAAATTCCTGTAATCCAATTTGGAAATTTTCCTGGAATGGCCAAATATTGAAAAAACAAATGTCCAAAACCAGCAAAAAATGTCGAAAATGAGAATGTTATGAAAAAATATTTCCAATAATTTACTTCTTCAAAATTTCTATTTTTCAATTTCAAAAAAGCATAAAAACAAAATGAAGCAATCATCCAATTTGTTATTGCTGCCATCGGCTCTTGAAGATTTAACCCTTGGAAAGAAAAATGGATAATTTCTGCTTGATTCATTTGGCAAATTTACGGAAATCCAATAAAATAAAGGGAATTTAAAATTTATTCTCCGAATTTTGTCTGATTTTAACAATCCCTTACTTACCTTTACGAACTTTAAAATTGTCAAATTTCATCGCGCTAAAACATGAAAATACCATCCAAATATATGGAAGAAGCTGTAGAACAATTGGCTACACTTCCAAGCATTGGAAAACGTTCTGCTTTGCGCTTGGTCATTCATTTATTGAATAGAAAACCGGAAGAAATTGAGCGTTTTGCGCAGTCATTTTTGGAGATGAAAAAACATGTAAAATACTGTAAATCTTGCGGAAACATTTCAGATTTAGAAATTTGTGCCATTTGTAGTAATCCGCAAAGAAAGCATGATGAAATTTGCGTTGTAGAAGATGTTCGGGACGTAATGGCTATTGAAGAAACGGGATCTTTTCATGGAATTTACCACGTTTTGGGCGGAATTATTTCTCCGATGGACGGCATAGGACCAGCAGATTTAAACATTCCTTCTTTGTTGGAAAAAATAAACGCTGGAAATGTCAAAGAAGTCATTTTTGCACTCAGCGCCACCATGGAAGGTGACACCACCAATTTCTTTTTGTACAAAAAAATCCAACCTTCAGGAATCACCGTAACCACTTTATCACGCGGAGTTTCCGTTGGTTCAGAATTGCAATACGCTGACGGATTGACTTTGGGAAGATCGATCATTAATCGAACTTTGTTTCGAGTGGATTGAATTTACTTCAACTCATCTAACCACTTCATCGTATCAATTCCATCTGCATAATCACTCAACATCGGACATTGCGCTTGACCGAAAGGAACGTATTGATTCCCAACAATGACTTGCAAGTTTTCTTTGTGTTTTTCGATGTACTTTTCTACTTCCGTTTGATTTTCATAGCGATGGTAAAAAAGCATCGCTAAAGGCGAATGAAGTTCATCAGATTCTTTCAACAAGATGAAACCATTGTCCAAAATATTTTCTTGGTTCATCAAATGAATCGCCTTGTTGTAATCATAATTATTGGCGTATTTGTGGTGATTTACAACTTCAGAATAATTGATTATTCCACCAAAAAAGCGATTGATATCAAAATCTGCTGGTATCAATATTTGAGATACATTGCGGCAACCCAAACCAAAATAAGTAAAAATGTCTTTGCCTAATTCATGGATTTGTTCTTCAGTTTCACTTCCGTCAAAAATGGCCAATGATGTTCGATTTTTTCTAAAAATGTGGGGATATTTGCCGAAATAACTTTCAAAATAGCGCATTGAATTATTACTTCCTGTAGCAATCATTGCATCAATTTCTCCGATTCGATTTTCAGTCAGTGTAATTCTAGATTGAATTTCTGGTGCAAATTTGACCAACAATTCTGTCAATGCAGGAAGTACGGTTTTATCATCCGAACTCATTTTGGCAACAATGTAATGACCCGACAATAAAACGCAAAGAAAATCATGAAATCCGACCAAGGGTAAATTTCCAGCCATGATCACTCCTACTCTTTTAGGATTTTCAGTATATGTATATTTTGAAGTCCAATCGGTCAATAATTCAACTGACATTTGATTTCCTAAAGCCAACAATGAATCGCAAACTGACTTTTTTGAAAACCAACCATTGAAGTGAATTTGTCGATTGATGACAATTTGCAATTTTTCGTACTCTTCTTCGGTTAATCCAAGGGAAAAATCTGTCCAAGGTTCTTGTTTTCCTAACTGAACCATCGCTTTACCCAATTGGGCAAAGGCAGTAATCAACGTCTCTTTATTCACGACACAAAATTAATTGAAAAAGTCAGGAAAAGTGTCATAAATGAATTATAAATCTTAAAAGGATGTTCAACAATTCTAAACAAAGTAGTTATGAAATAATTTTGATGTTTAAATCACCAATTTCAAAAAAAACGTCCGATATTACTTACATTTGAGCTAAACAAAATGAAATGAAAAAGGAAATTCCGATTGTTTTTTATGATGGAGATTGTGGTTTTTGTAACAAAACTGTGCAATTCATATTGAAAAACGAAAAGAATCAAAATCTTCACTTCGCAGCCATACAATCCGAATTTTCACAATGTTTTTTTGAATCAAATAGATTTCCAAAACCAGATTTAAGTACTTTTTATTACTGGAACGGATCGGAATTATTTTCCAAATCAACAGCTGCTTTACATTTACTAGATCAATTAAAAAGCCGATTTCATGTTCTAAAAATTGGATACATTTTACCTAAAATAGTAAGAGATAAAATGTATGATTTTATTGCTCAACGAAGACATAAAATAGCTAATGGATTTTGCGTCATTCCAAGCATTGAAAACAGAAAAAGGTTTATTGATTAGTTTATTTTTGTGCCTTTTTCTCTGATTCGCTTTTTTCTAGTATTTCTTTGGGAATTTCAATAACTTTCAATAAATCAGCAACATTCAAAGGACGATATTTTGGATTCCAAGAAAAATATTGGATAAATTGTTCGTCTTTATTAATTTGATCCATCGGATACATGACACCATCTGGTTGTCCAAGATAAGTGACACTCTCCACTTCCCCACTATCCAAAAGCACTTTTAAATCGCTGGCATACAACCTTGTCATTCCTTTTCGTTGAATTTCAATCAAAGTATCGTTTTCCTTTGTTTCTTCCGGAAAATAAACAGTTTGTGCATTTCCCTTTACATCGAGCTTCTTCAATTCATTCTCTACAAAATAGGCAATCATCTTTTTTCCAGCGACTTGATTGTACAATTTACCTGAATCGAGTTGCATTACTGCTGAAGATTTGTCAGTAATCTCAACTCTTTCAATAATGGTGTCTTTCAGAAAAACTTCCATAAATTGTCCCTTTAATTCAGCATTTTTGCTCCAAACCATTGGTTTTTCGAACATTTCAAGTTTGCCATTTTTTTGATGATAACTGATACTATCGCATTTTCCTTGAAAATTTTTGCTAAAAATCCGAACATCATGATGACCCAATACTTTTTCCAATTCATTCAAACTGTCCTGATAACTGAATAAAGTATCCGCGTGTATGAAAAGTGTATCTTTATTGAGTTGATATTGCGCAATCGCTTTTCCTGTTAGGAATCCAAATTTCTTAACATCTGAAAAGTAGGCTTTTTCACCATTGAATGAAATTTTGTTACTCGTATCTCGGTAGAAAATATTTCCTTGTCCTTGAGAAATTCCTTTTTGCGGGTTTACATATAAACTGTCGCCAGAAATAAACTTGGTATCTTTTATAATTGAAGCATTTTTCTGTAAAACACCTTCTTCCGTTTCTGTCTGAAACCATCCTTTTTCGCAATGTATGGAATAGGTTTTCGACTTGATATCCGTTGGACCAAAGAAATAGACTTTCTTGACTAGATATTTGTACCTCAAAGTATCTGTTTTCATGGTCAAGCTATCATTTCGATAATTCACTTTTCCGCTAAAAAATAGATTTTTGGTATTTGGATAAAAGTAGCCGACTTTACTGGTCAAGATTTCTTTGTTTAGAATACTTTCAATTCTGCCGCCATTTCTATAAACGGCTTGTTTCAATTTGGCGTCATATTCAAGCGTATCGGTCAATAATTTGTATTCTCGATCTCGCATTCTGACATTTCCCCACAATTTTGCTTTTTTCGTTTTTCCATTGTAATACATGGAATCACAAAATAAATTGAGTGTGTCGTTGCTATTAATATGAACTTTACCGTAAGCTTTCACCTCATTCGTTTTGTCATAAAAATAAGCGGAATCACAATACATTACATTTCCTTGGTAGGTAAAATTGACTCCTCCACCTGTTAATTTTTGTGCGCCGGTTTTTTCATTGAATGAAAGTTTATATGCTCCAGGCAATAATTCTAAAATATCGTTTTGACTCCACGAATTGGTCGAGAACAAAAAAATTGCGCCTATGACAAGCGCAATTTTAGATATTTTAAAAATGTATTTCAATTTTACTTTCTATTTTGCAATGTTTGCGTTCGATCAGGACCAACTGAAACCACAGTAATTGGAACTTCCAGTGCATTTTCGAGATAAATAACGTAATCTTTCAATGCTTGTGGCGCTTCTTCGAAAGACTGCAATTTTGTTAAATCACAATTCCAACCTTGAAGTTCTTCATAAATTGGCTCAATTTCAACATCATTGATATCAAATGGAAGATAATCAATAACCTCGCCATTTATTTTATAATGCGTACACACTTTGATTTTATCGAAGCTACTCAAAACATCTGCCTTCATCATTGAAAGTTCAGAAACACCGTTTATCATAATCGCGTATTTCATTGCTGGCAAATCAACCCAACCACATCTTCTTGGACGACCAGTAGTTGATCCAAACTCTCTACCTTCTTGACGAATATGTTCTCCATCTTCATCTAACAATTCAGTTGGAAAAGGTCCACTTCCTACGCGTGTGCAATACGCTTTGAAAATTCCAATTACTTCTCCAATTTTTGTTGGCGCAATTCCTAATCCGGTGCAAGTTCCAGCAGTTACAGTATTTGAGGAAGTAACAAAAGGATAAGTTCCAAAATCGATGTCTAACATGGTACCTTGCGCACCTTCAGCCAATATTTTCTTTCCAGATTTCATGGCATCATTGATATATTGTTCACTATCAACGCAAGTCAATGAACGCAATAATTCAACACCTTCAAAAAATGCTGGTTCAAGTTCTGTAATATTATATTCAAAACCTTCGTAATGTTTGAGCATTCCTTTGTGTTTTTCAACCAAAGCTTCATATTTTTCTTTGAAATTTGGTGAAAAAATATCTCCAACTCTCAATCCATTTCTACCAGTTTTGTCCATATAAGTTGGACCGATACCTTTCAATGTGGAGCCAATTTTATTTTTTCCTTTTGAAATTTCAGAAGCAGCATCCAATAATTTGTGAGTTGGAATTATGATATGTGCTTTTTTAGAAATCAACAAAGCTTCTTTCACATTCAAATTAAAAGGCGCCAATTTTTCAATTTCTTTTTGAAAAACTACTGGATCAATTACTACACCATTTCCAATTAGATTTTTAACTTCCTTTCTGAAAATCCCAGATGGAATGGTATGTAAAACATGTTTTATCCCTTCAAATTCAAGCGTGTGTCCTGCATTTGGCCCACCTTGAAATCTTGCAATAATGTCGTACTTAGGAGTTAAAACATCCACAATTTTCCCTTTTCCTTCGTCGCCCCATTGAAGGCCTAATAATACATCTACACTCATTGCTTAATTTGCATTTACTTTTTTTAATCCTTCTTCAATTGTTGGACAAATGGTGAATATTTCGTTTAATTTAGAAATACTGAATAATTTCTCAACCACTCCATTCATTCCACACAAAATCAGTTCTTTGCCTGCATTTCTAATTCTAGTCAGAGATCTTATAAAAAAATTCAATCCTGAACTATTGATGTATTCTAATTTAGAAACATCAAAAATGATAAAGTTATTTTCTGATTCTATCGCTTGAGTTAAATCAAGGAAAATTTGTTCTATTGCATCAACTTGACTAATTCTACCAGAAATACCAAAAACAACCACATTTGGTTGACTCGTTATGTTATAATCAAAAGTCACTATTCGACGTCTTCTTTAGAATTTCCTTTAACACCATAAAAATAAAGCGAATGATGTTGAACTTTTACACCAAAAACTTCTTCAATGGTTGCTTTAATTTGTTGAATTCTTGGATCACAAAATTCGATTACTTCACCAGTATCAGTTATAATAACGTGATCGTGTTGTTTTGAACCGTGAGATTTTTCGAATTGCGCTATATTTTTTCCGAATTGATGTTTTCTTACCAAATTACAAGCTAAGAGCAGTTCAATGGTGTTGTATAAAGTAGCTCGAGAAACGCGGTAATTTTGATTTTTCATTTTGATATACAAAGATTCGATATCAAAGTGTCCTTCGTAATTATAAATTTCTGCGAGTATGGCGAAGCGTTCAGGTGTCTTCCTGTGACCATTTTTTTCGAGATAAGCCGAAAAAATATTCTTTACCGTTGATTGTAATTCTTCTGTCAACATTCCTAATGGGAAAATACAAAATTAATGCTTTTTTTTGGTCTAAATTGAATTGGAGATTTTTCTTTTCACAATTTATTCACATTCTGAAAATTTGAACAAATTCATCGAAAGGGCATAAAAAAAGCTGCTTGAATTTTACTCCAAGCAGCTTAATTGAAAATAATTTAAAATCTATTTTACAATATCCATTTCATTGATCAAATTGGTAGCACCATAACATTTGTCAATCAACCAAAGTGTATATCTCACATCTAAAGAAATTGTACGTTGAATATTTGGTTCAAAATAAATATCACCAGACATTGCTTCCCAGTTACCGTCAAAAGCAGTTCCAATCAGTTCACCTTTTCCATTGATTACTGGAGAACCTGAATTTCCTCCGGTGATATCATTGTTAGATAAAAAGTTAACAACCAATTGCCCTTTTTCATCAGCATAGCGACCGTAATCTTTTTTGCTCCAAAGTTCTTTGATTCTTGCATCAACCACAAACTCAGGATTTGTAGGGTCTTCTTTCGCGATCAATTCATCCATATTAGAAGTGAAATTGTAAGCTTTACCTTCATTTGTAGTGTAAGGCAATACATTTCCATATGTCAAACGCATTGTTGAATTTGCATTTGGATAGAATTTTTTTGTCGGTTGCATATCTCTTGTACCTTGTACAAATAATCTATTTGCTCTTTGCAATTTTTCATTTGCTGTTTTAATTGACGCTTCGGTAGAAGCTTTGACATAGGCATCATCTAGATCCTTAATCAAAATATACAATGGATCTGATTTCAATTCTTTCTCATTGTAATTTGCTGCAAAAGCATCAAATCTAGCTTTAGAGGTAAAAATTGAATACGCTTTCACTCGGTTGATGTAAGCTTCCACACTTTGTTCATTCAACATTCTTGCAATTCCAACTCTTTGATTCATTGGAATATCTTTCAAGTACATTTTCAATACCTCAGAAAGTGTTTCCAATTCAATTTGCATGTTTCGATCAGCAAAGAAAACAGTTCCTTGTTCGAAAGCTGCATCTCTAATTTGTTTCGCTCTTTCTGCATTACCTTTTGCTTCTTGGTCTGCAGCTGCTTTCAAAGTGTAAACCATTGAATTAATATCTACTTGACGAATGAATTCACTTTGGTAAACTCTCAAATAAATAATATCATTTAATGCCTTGAAAGAAGACTCAATATCTTTCAGTACATCATTGTATTGAGGTTTTCCTTCACTGTATTTCAGGAAATCTGCTTCAATTTTTCTCTTTTTATCTGCAACATTGTTGTTTTTTAATTGCGTTGATTGACCTATAAAATATTTCCAATAATTAGCCACTTGTGCATATTTAGAAGAATATTTTAATCTTACAGCAACATCCTTGTCCATATATTTCTTCATGATTTCTAATTTCTTAGCACGAACATCGACAATTTTAGGTTGCTCAATTGAAATTGCTTGTTCAACACCATAGGAAGTTAAAAAACGATTTGTACGTCCTGGAAATCCCATTACCATCGCATAATCGTCTTTCTTAACACCTTTTATTGAAATTGGCAAACTATGTCTTGGAGTTAATGGCACATTTGAAGCGCTGTAAGCTGAAGGTTTGTTATCTGCTCCCGCATAAATTCTGAACATAGAAAAATCCGCAGTATGTCTTGGCCACATCCAATTGTCTGTGTCACCACCATATTTTCCTGCTGATTGTGGAGGAGTTCCAATCAATCGTACATCTTTAAACGTTTCTTTTACGAAAAGATAAAATTCATTTCCATCAAAAAAGTCTCTTACAAAAGCCTCGTAGTGAGTCCCTTCAACTGCTTGTTTTTCCAAAATTTTAGAAAGTTCAGCAATCTTAGCAGCTCTTTGTTCTTGCGTCATTGATTCTGTCAATTCTTTTGTAATTGTTTTGGTTACATCTTCCATACGAATGATGAAAGTTGCAGTTAATCCAGGTACTGGAATTTCTTCAGCCAAATTTTTAGCCCAAAATCCATTGTCTAAATAATTTTTCTCTGGAGTCGAAGCATCAGCTATGGCATCATATCCACAGTGGTGATTAGTTAGTACCATTCCTTTTTTAGAGATAATTTCTCCCGTACAAAATCCTCCAAAAGAAATAACTGCATCCTTCAATGATGATTTATTGATTGAGTAAAGTTGTTCTGGCGTTAACTTCAAGCCATGTTTTTTCATGTCTTCATAGTTTCTTCCTAACATGAACGGAAGCCACATTCCTTCGTCTGCTTTTGCTAAAATACTCATTGAGAGTACTCCAAGCAAAACAAAAATTTTAATTTTTTTCATTTTTTTCGATTTGGTTTTTTAATCCTTTATTGGATTGACTTGTTTTTGCGATGTAAAAATAATGAAATATCTATTGAATTTTCCATTTAGGATTTCGAAAGATTGAAAATCTCAGTTTTCAAGTTTACCTCGATAGTTAATTCTTAAACTTAATCACTGTCCTACGATTCAATCTCAATTGTTCTTCGTTGCAATTTTTGCAATTAATCAAAGGAGATGATTCTCCCTTGTAGTCGCCTGATAAACGGCCTTTATCAACGCCATTTTTCTCCAAATAAGCAATCACTCGCTTCATACGTCTTTCTGATAGCCAGTAATTGTAGTGATTGGTTCCATTTTTATCACAATAAGAT
>JBIKJE010000037.1:0-30376 GCA_044361165.1 Crocinitomicaceae bacterium
TGTCTTTAAATACAATCGTTCTACCTCTAAAGAAAACGTAAGCTTTCACTTTACTTCCTTCTTCCAAGAACTTTTTAGCATGCGCCAATTTGAAGTTAAAGTCATGTTCGTCAGTATTTGGTCCAAAACGGATTTCTTTGATGACGATTTTACTTTGCTTCGCTTTTAGCTCTTTTTGCTTTCTTTTTTGGTTGTATAAGAATTTACGGTAATCCAAAATTTTACAAACCGGCGGAACTGCATTTGGCGAAATTTCTACCAAATCCATTTCTTGCTCTTCAGCCATGCGAATTGCATCAGCTGTTGATAAAACTTGTGGTTCCTCACCTTCAATAACTAAACGTACTTCTCTTGCAGTAATTTTGTTATTAATTCGATGTTGCTCAGTCTCTTGACGTGGCGTAAATCTTTTTCTTGGTTCTTTTCTCATTCAATTAATTAAGCATTTGTTGCTAATTCATTTTGGATAGCTTCTTCGACAATTTTAGTAAAAGCATCAGCACTCATCGATCCCAAGTCACCTTGAAGTCTTTGACGCACAGATACCAACTCCGTTTCTGCTTCTTTTTCCCCAATTATCAACATAAATGGGATTTTCTTCAATTCAGCATCGCGAATTTTCTTACCTATTTTCTCGTTTCTATCGTCAACGAATCCGCGAATATCGGAATTATTTAGCAATTCTGAAACTTTTTTTGCATACTCGTTGAATTTATCACTGATTGGCAAAATCGCAACTTGGTCTGTAGCCAACCAAAGTGGGAAATCTCCAGCGCAATGTTCCAACAAAACCGCAACGAATCTTTCCATCGAACCAAAAGGCGCGCGGTGAATCATTACTGGTCTGTGTTTCTGATTGTCGCTTCCTGTATATTCTAATTCAAATCGTTCTGGTAAATTGTAATCTACTTGAATTGTTCCCAACTGCCATTCTCTTCCAAGTGCATCTTGCACCATGAAATCCAATTTCGGTCCGTAGAAAGCTGCTTCTCCATACTCTACAATCGTTGGCAATCCTTTTTCAGCTGCTGCTTCAATGATTGCACTTTCCGCTTTTTCCCAATTTTCATCACTTCCAATGTATTTCGAAGGATTATTTGGGTCTCTCAAAGAAATTTGCGCTTTGAAATTGTCGAAATGCAATGTTTTGAAGATGTATAATACCAAGTCAATTACCTTCTTGAACTCGTCTTTCACTTGCTCTTGCATGCAAAAAATGTGTGCATCATCTTGCGTAAATCCACGCACACGAGTCAGACCGTGTAATTCACCACTTTGCTCATATCTGTAAACTGTTCCAAACTCCGCAAAACGCGCAGGCAAATCTTTGTAAGATCTTGGTTTTGATTTAAAAATCTCACAGTGATGAGGACAGTTCATCGGTTTCAACAAAAATTCCTCATTTGCATCAGGTGTTTTGATTGGTTGAAAAGAATCCGCGCCGTATTTTTCGTAGTGACCAGAAGTGACGTACAATTCTTTACTTCCGATATGCGGCGTAATAACTTGTTCGTATCCTGATCTTTTTTGTGCTTTTTTCAAGAAATTTTCCAAACGCTCACGCAATGCAGCACCTTTCGGCAACCACAATGGCAAACCTTGTCCAACACGCTGTGAGAAAGTGAATAATTCCAATTCTTTCCCCAATTTGCGGTGGTCGCGTCTTTTAGCTTCTTCTAATTTTTCCAAATGTTCAGTCAAATCAGCTGCTTTTGGGAAAGTGATTCCGTAAATGCGAGTCAATTGTTTGTTTTTCTCGTCACCTCTCCAATATGCACCTGCAATCGACAACAATTTAATCGCTTTGATTGGCGAAGTGTTTGGAATGTGCGGTCCACGACACAAATCTGTAAAATTCCCTTGTGTGTAGAAAGTGATTTGACCATCTTGCAAGTTTTCGATCAATTCCAACTTGTAAGGATCTTGTTTTTCTGTAAAATAAGCCAATGCGTCAGCTTTAGAAACTTCTTTTCTTTCGAAAGTCAATTTTTCTTTAGCCAATTCACGCATTTTTTGCTCGATTTTCTCCAAATCTTTTTCAACGATGGTGTATTCCAAGAAATCGATATCGTAGTAAAAACCTTGCGCAATCGGAGGTCCAATCGCCAGTTTCACACCTGGATACAAAAATTCAATCGCTTCAGCCATCAAGTGCGCAGAAGAGTGCCACATGGTAGATTTACCTTCTGCATCATTCCACGTCAGTAAACTCAAGGTGCAATCGCCAGGAAGCGTTCGGGTAGCATCCACTACCTCGTTATTCACTTTTGCAGCAAGAACATTTCTCGCCAATCCTTCAGAAATACTCAGGGCAACATCCATTGCGGATACGCCATTTTCATATTCCCTAGCCGATCCATCCGGAAGAGTTACTTTAATCATTTTTTAAAAATTTGAAATGCAAAGATAATTCTTTAATTACGAAATCAGAAGAATTTATTGCGAAAAGCTTGTGGATTCCTTTACAACCAAAAAATCTCGCTGAAAAGCACCAAAAAATTGGATTTCTTTTATTTACTGCGGAATTGGTTTTGACTTGAAGTCAGTATAGATACTTTCCAAAATCAAGCGATCATCATGCACCCAATCACCTGAACTAGCGCCGTTGTATACACTTTTTTCAAGGTATTTATCGTAAATTTGGTAAGCTCGAAAACATTGTTCATCATTTAAAAATACGGATTTCCATTCCTCAGAAATATCTCTGTAAATGTGAATTCCAATACCACCATTCAAGATTTTCACTGGTCCTAAAGTAAATGTAAAAGAAATTGTTCCTTCTTTTCGCTCTTCAGAAGATTTCAAAATGTAAGCCACATGCTTGATGTAGTTCGCCATTCGCTCTTTCAGTTCCTCTTCTGATTCAGTATGTTTCGCTTTGATTCTCCATTTGTTATTTGACAAATAGAATTGATCTTCTTTGAAATTCTTCAAAGGTTTTCCGATTTTTACAAATATCAATTTTTCGTCGGTTTGTTCGTTTACCAATTCAATTACTAAATGTTTGTTTTCAAATTTTGAGCTGTAGGAAAATGCTGTTTTGTTTGTGTTTCCATCTAATGTCATTGTTTTTGAATCAAGATCTAATGTCCATTTTCCGAAATCATAATCGCCGTTTCCGCGAATATCAGTGAATTTGGAATCTGCAAAAAACGACAAGCTATAACCTCTGCGCACCAATTCGTTGCTTTCTGCTGCAATAATCATTTCGTCGTCAGATTTTGATGCTACTTTTCTTCCAACCATACTGCGTAAGAGCCAAGTTCCTTGAATGCTTTCTTGATTGATTTTCGCACTGTTTGGTGTTTGGTCGCAACTTGAAAATTGGAACAAAAGCAGGGCAGCTGTAAAACTTAAAACGAGAAAATTTGAAAATGGATTGTTTCGTAACATGTAGTGATTTTTAGTTGAGCAAAATTAAAATTATTTCGCAATGATTAACGATTTATTTGGTTGAATCAGTGTTGAATGAGAATATCACAAATTCATCGTACCTTTGCGGAAAGCAAACCAGTCTATCGCTGTTCCGCTTTTAAGTCGGAAGAGAGGAAAGTCCGGGCAGTATAGAGCATCGTGCTTCCTAACGGGAAGGTCTCATTTCTTCAAGGATTTGGGAACAGAAAGTGCCACAGAAAGGAAAACTACTTTCGATTTATCGAGAGAAAAGGTGAAAAGGTGAGGTAAGAGCTCACCGCTCAGATGGCAACATCGGAGGCAAGGTAAACCTCACGAACTGAAAGACCATGTAAACTGGGGATGTTGGTCGAAAGACTGACGAAAGGGCTGCTCGTCCAACTCAGAGGGTGGGTCGATAGATTCCGCGAGTGATTTCGGAACTAGATAAATGATAGATATGCTGTTTACAGCAGACACAGAACCCGGCTTATGGTTTGCTTTTTTTTCTTTTTTAATTGACTTAACTCAGGCGGCGTCTTTAAGGAAATTGATCAAAACTTCTGGTATACTGCCGTCGGGTCTGATTTTCTTCAAAAGTATAATTTTTTGCCGATTTCCATCTATATTGAAAGATAAACTTGTCCAAGTAAAGCTCATAAATTTTCTGGTTTTAACATCTTTGATACTTTTCATTGAGGTAACCTTGCAAGGATAATTAAATTGATTAACCATCATATGTTCGCCTTTTATACTAATATCAGAAACACGCTTAAGCAAACCGAAAAATGGTATAAACAGCAAAGCTACTGCTCCAAAAATAAAAGCAATTTTCCATGTTAGACCATGTAAAATTAGATATGTAAGTACTGAACCAAAGCTTATAATCAAGTATGTGATTAGTATTTTTTGTGTAGTCTGTTTGCGTTTCCCTGAAGTGATGTGAATTCTTTCTTGATTGTTTAATTTTTTAAGAATGATTTCTTTAGACTTCGGGTTAATTGCGTTTTCCTCAATCATAAAAACAAATATATTAAATCATCATTAGTTAACAAAATTTTAATACGGATACTTATTCACAAGTGAATGAAGAAAAACCTATCAAAAGGGAGCTAATTTGAATTACGAAGTATTGATATAATTGGATTTCCCAATTTATTTTTTTGGTTGAAAACTTTTAAAAAGAGTAAATCCCTTGTTCATTTTAATTATTTGAATTTATTTGATTAATTTTGTCCCCTTAATAATCTTAAAAAGAATCAAAGCATGTCATATTTATTTACATCAGAATCTGTTTCTGAAGGACATCCAGATAAAGTAGCGGATCAAATTTCTGATGCGCTGATTGACAATTTCATGGCTTATGATCCACAATCAAAAGTGGCTTGTGAGACATTGGTTACAACTGGTCAAGTTGTTTTAGCCGGTGAAGTGAAAACAAATACATATTTAGATGTTCAATCAATTACACGTGAAGTAATTCGTAAAATTGGTTATACGAAAGCTGAATATATGTTTGAGGCAAATTCTTGTGGTGTACTTTCTGCAATTCACGATCAATCTGAAGATATCAACCAAGGTGTTGACCGTTCAAATCCAGAGGATCAAGGTGCTGGTGACCAAGGAATGATGTTTGGTTATGCAACTAAAGAAACAGACAACTACATGCCTTTGGCGTTGGATTTGGCGCACAAAATTTTGCAAGAACTTTCTTACATTAGAAATAATGAGCCAGAATTAATCGGTTATTTACGTCCAGATGCTAAGTCGCAAGTAACAATCGAATACTCTGATGACAATGTTCCGCAAAGAATTGATTCTATCGTTGTTTCAACACAACACGATGATTTCGCTTCTGAGCCTGAAATGTTGGCAAAAATTAAAGCTGACATTATCAATATCGTTATTCCTCGTGTGAAAGCGAAATTGAAAGCTGAATTACAAGGATTGTTTACAGACGAAATTATTTATCATATTAATCCAACTGGAAAATTTGTAATCGGTGGTCCTCACGGTGATACTGGTTTGACAGGACGTAAAATTATCGTTGATACTTACGGTGGAAAAGGTGCTCACGGTGGTGGTGCATTCTCTGGAAAAGATCCAAGTAAAGTGGACCGTTCTGCAGCTTATGCAACGCGTCACATTGCAAAAAACTTAGTTGCAGCAGGTTTGTGTGACGAAGTTTTGGTTCAAGTTTCTTATGCGATTGGTGTTGCTAAACCTTGTGGTTTGTATATCAATACTTATGGTACTTCGAAAGTGAACATGACAGATGGAGAAATCGCTAAAATCGTTGAAGGAATTTTTGACTTACGTCCTTATTTCATCGAAAAAAGATTGAAATTAAGAAACCCAATTTATTCTGAAACTGCGGCTTATGGTCACATGGGAAGAAAAAATGAAGTGGTAACGAAAGTTTTCAACGCTGGAAAATCGAATGAATTGAAAGTAGAAGTTGAATTGTTTACTTGGGAAAAATTAGATTATGTTGACCAAGTGAAAGCTGCTTTCAATATTTAAGAAAATACAATTAGAATTATATTGAAAAGGGTCGCAAATTTTGCGACCCTTTTTCAGTTTTATGGATTTGCCTTAATTAAAAAATAACTTCGATCTCCAATCCGAAGCTTCGTTTTCGTTAATCAAATTTAATTTCAATAAGTATTTCACTGTCTTTTCAAAAGCCAATGGATATTCAATTCCGTCATAATTCCAATCTGTTTCAATTAACCAATTAGCAACTTGTCCTGAACGCAAATTGTATCTCCAACTGATGATCTCAACGGTGTTTTCATCTTTCTTAATTTCTCTCGCACGTTGATTCACAACTGTACACATTTTATCCAATAAATCCTTGTGCTTTGCATAGGCTTTGTTACTCACAGCAACTACAAAACAAGGCCACGGTGTAACCACTTCATCAATGTACCTACATTTTCCCTGTTCGCAGTATGGAAAAGTCGTGTATTTTTCCCACAAAAATGCCTGCGCTTCATTGTTTTCCAGAGCCCAAAGTCCACCGTAAACATCCCCAATAACGTTAAATTTTAAGTCAGAAATATTCCAACCTTCTTGATCTGCTTTCACATAAGCCATTAATTGAGAACCAGAACCTTCACGTGAAATAGCAAAAGTTTGCGCTTCCAATTGATCCACCGTTTTGATGTCAGATTTATATGGAACATGAATTCCCCAATGCAGCGGAGAAGTAACATAAACTTGCAGAATTTTAGCTTCTAACCCTTGCAGTACAGCTTTGGTGATACCTTCTGTAAGCAAGACTGCGACATCAATCGACCCGGTTTCCAAACCACGAATCATTTGACCTGTTCCTCCACTCATGTCACTCCAATGTAAATCGAGTCCGATTTCTTTTAATTTGCCTTCTTCTATCGCTAATCTCCATGGAAGATTGAAATGTTCGGGAACACCTCCTATTTTTAAACCAGTCATTTGTGCGTTTTTTTTGAAATAATTGTGTGTTTGATCGATATAGCGCAATGCAAATATATAACATTCATATGGGAACAAATGTTTGGAATCAAATTAAGAAAATGATTGATGTCAGTTTTCTATTTTATGACAATTCGTTCTGCAATAATTTTCATTTCATTCTCTTTGCTTATTTTTGTATAAATACCAAACGCATGATTCATAGATTTTTGCTTTTCATTAGCTTTTTGCTTTTTGTTTACACAACAACATCTTTTCAGCCTTTGGATAGAATGCCCGAAAAAAAGTTGAAAACAAAATACGTGGTGGTATTGGTAATAGACGGACCTCGCTTTTCTGAAACCTTTGGCGATTCAACCTGCCAGTATATTCCCAAATTAGGACAAACGTTGAAACACGAAGGAACTTTTTATTCTAATTTTCGAAACAATGGACCAACGTATACAATTTCAGGGCACACAGCAATGACAACAGGTGTTTACCAGAGTATTAGCAACTCGGGAAAACATTTACCTAAAAATCCATCCATGTTTCAATATTTTTTGAAATCGCAAAATGCTGATAAATCCAAGGCATGGATCATTGCAAGCAAGGGGAAATTAGAGGTTTTAGCAAATACCAAAGCCAAAAAATGGTGGAGTCTTTATATGCCTTCCACCTATTGTGGTGCAAAAGGAAATGGAGCAGATTATGTTTCCGATGCCCAAACTTTCAACAAGACAAAAGCGGTTTTTGCCCAAGACACACCCACTTTAACCTTGATTAATTTATTAGCGGTGGATGCAATTGCCCATCAAAATGATTGGAATGGTTACCTTGAAGCGTTGAAAAAATGCGACGATTATGCATATCAAATCTGGAACGAAATTCAATCAAATCCAGAAATGAAAAATCAAACCACTTTATTTATTACCAATGATCATGGTAGGCATTTGGATGGTCACAAAGATGGTTTTAAATCCCACGGAGACAGGTGTGAAGGTTGTAGACACATTAGTCTCTTGGTCTTAAGTCCTGATGTTACTAAAGATCGAGTAATTGATCAACCTGCTGAATTAATTGATATAAGCAAAACAATTTCAGTGCTATTGCATTTTGATATGCCAACTTCCAAAGGTCGGTATTTAGATGAATTATTTTTGTAATTTCAACCATGCGTTACTCCCTTATTTGTGCGATTATCTTGCTTTATTCAGTTAGAATGAACGCACAATTTTATAATGGAAGTCAACAAGAATTTGGAAAGAACACCTTACAATACGACAAAAAGTTTAATTGGAAATCACAAGACTTTCAAGGTTATCAAATTTATTTCTATTCGGAAGAAGAATCATTGGTGGAATATGTCGCGCAAAAAATTCAATCCGAAATTGAAAATTTAGAAAGCCAATTTGATTTTAGATTTAGCCAAGAATTGGAGTTTGTACTTTTTAAGTCGCTTACCGATTTGCGACAAAGCAATATCGGATCGAGTAGGGAAGAAGGTGAAACAATTGGAAAATCCTCCTTGCTAGTTGGATCGAAGTCTTTGATTTTTTACGAATCTTCCCACTTTGAATTGGAAATCCAAATCAAAAAGATGTTGGCAGAAAACTTGTTGAATCAAATGCTCTATGGCGAAAAATGGTCAGATGTTTTACTTGCTAATCCACTTTCGAATCATCCTGCGTGGTTTATAAATGGATTCATTTCTTTTTATGGTCAACCATGGAATACCTCATTCGACGCACGCATGAAGGACGCTTTTTTAACAGGACGATTAGATGATTTTTCTAAACTCAGTGACGAAGATGCAATCTTAGCGGGACATGCTTTTTGGAATTATATCCGATTAATGTATGGAACAGACAAATTGTTTCAAGTCGTAAAAATGACTCAAATCGCTCAGCATATTGATCGTTCGTTGCAGTACGTTATCGGGCAAAATAGCCAAGAATTATTGCCTGAATTTGGAAATTATTACAAGAAAATTTATCTAAACGATTTAACCACACAGAATGATATTCCCTTCGAAAAACTCAAATTGAGTTTAGCCAAAAATCATGTGTATAAAAATTTCGTGCCTTCGCCTGATGGCAAAAAAATGGCTTTGGTAGATTTTTATGAGGGAAAAAGTACAATATGGTTATATGATCTCACCACTTTTGAAAAAATCAAAATTTTTACATCCGGAGTTAAATTAAATAGACTCCAAGATTTTTCATCTTTTGTTCTAAAATGGAATCAATCAGGAAAATTACTTGCGCTCTTTTATGAATCCTCAGGTGGACTGAATTTTGCTTTTTATGATGTGCAAAATAAAGATTTCAGCAGTAAAAAGATGTCTCAACTCGATAAAGTACAAGCATTTGATTTCTCAACAGATGGATCAAAAATTATTTTAAGTGGAGTTAAGAATGGACAAACAGATTTGTATATATTAACTATTGCGGGTAATAACTTAGAACAAGTTACCAACGATATTTCTGACGAACTTGACCCTTCGTTTGGTTTGACAGATGAGTCTATTATATTTATTTCTAATAGATTGAGCGATACTATTTTTGAGTCAGAATTCAAAAATCACAATTGCAATATAGCTTTCGATGTTTTTTCCTTGTCGTTGAAGAAAAATAAAAAAACGAAAAGTAAATTGAGGATTTGTGATAGAATCACGAATACTCCTCTTGAAAATGAGACAAAACCACAAATTTTAGATAAAAATCTATATGTTTTCCTTTCAGATAGATCTGGTTCGATGAGTCTACTTATGGCCCATGAAGATTCCTCTATTCTATTTGTTGATACTTTAATTCATTATCAATATCAAACAATTGCATCACCAATTTACAATTTTTCAACTTCTATTGTAGATTATCAAATTGTCAATAACAAAACACACTTATTTTTTCAAGTGTTTCAAAATGGACGATTTAAAAGTTATCAAGCACCGCTTTCAAAGGAAGTAATTGATGCCGTTCCGATGTCATTTTTTAGAAAAAAAGAGTTGTCTCTATTGGAATCTGAATGGAAGAAGCATCAATTTGGCGATTCTTTAGTGAATGATTCGTTGAGAGTTAATTCGAACAAACCTGAAATCAAGTTATACGAAACAAATTTTTCAAAGGAGTTGGTTTTAGTTCAGGTAAACAATGGATTTTTGAATGCTGCTTATCAACGTTTTGGTGGCGCAGGTTCGAGTTTTAATAATTCTCCGTTAAGTATTTTGTTTCGTTCCACAATCACTGACTTTTTTGAAGATTTCAGAATCCGCGGAGCGATGCGCATTCCAACCAATTTCAATGCAGGTGAATTTTTGGGAATTTTAGATATCAATAAATTCAAGTTAGATCATCAAATTTCAATCTACAGACAAACGTATTCAAGTATCAATTCGAACGATTATATTACCAAATGGACTGTCGATGAGTTGAAGTATAAATTATCTCTTCCAATCAACGAGACCACTTCATGGCGCAATTCCCTTGGATACAGATATGATAAACAAGTATTTTTGGCGACTGATAAAGCAACCTTGGAAATGCCAAAAAAGTTGTTTCATCAAATAGGTATCAAGTCAGAAATTATTTGGGATAATTCAACTTTTACAGAGTTAAATACTTGGCAAGGGTGGCGCGCAAAGGTTTTTGGTGAAACGGGTTTGATTGCCGCTAAAAATGCTAGATGGTTGGTAAATTTTGGTTTGGATATTAGAAATTCGAAGCAGATTTACAAAGGGATAACTTGGGTCAATCGATTAGCAGGAGCAGGAAGTATTGGCTCGGCACCAATTGTTTATTATTTAGGTGGTGTTGATAATTGGACAATTCGTCCAGATTTATATTTCGATAAAAACCAAGCATTGAGTTCCAATCAAAACTATTTTTTTCAAACAATAGCTACTCCATTACGAGGTTTCAATCAAAACGCTAGAAATGGAAATTCATTTTTTGTATTCAATACTGAACTGCGTATTCCTGTGTTTAAAGTATTGTCAAAACATGCCGTTCGAAATGAATTTTTGCGTACTTTTCAATGGATTATTTTTGCTGATGCAGGTTGCTCATGGACTGGACTAACACCATTCTCTGCTAATAATCATTTTAATACATTGTCTATTGACTCTAAACCCTTGGAAATTCAATTAATTAACTCTCGAGAACCTGTTGTTGGTGGAATTGGTTCTGGTGTGAGAACAAAAGTATTTGGTTATTTTATTAGATTTGACCTTGGTTGGGGAATTGAAAATTTTCAAATCAATAAAAGACCAATTGGTTATTTTTCGGTTGGTTACGACATTTAAAAAATGAGGACAATGCATATTGAGGAAATTATTAAGGAATTATCGGCTCAAATTTTTGATAAAGTTTGCGGATATAGAATTCATTTACATCAATATCCTGAATTGTCGTTTCAAGAGTTTGAAACTGCCAAATATGTTTCAAATGTACTCACAACTTTGGGGATTAAACACCAACAAAATGTTGCTGGTACAGGAGTTGTGGCCATCATTCGAGGAAATAATCATACTGAAAACCAACCTTGTGTTGCGCTCAGGGCTGATTTAGATGCATTGCCTATTTTGGAAGAAAATCAAGTGGATTATATTTCTAAAAATCCTGGTGTGATGCATGCATGTGGACATGATGTACATACAAGCATTTTGCTGGGAGTAGCTGAGATTTTACAAACGTTGAAAGAAGATTTGCCTCACCCTGTAAAATTGATTTTCCAACCAGGTGAGGAGAAAAATCCAGGAGGTGCATCATTGATGATCGAAGCTGGTGTGCTTGAAAATCCGAAGGTACTTGAAATGTACGCCTTACATGTTTTTCCAGAAATGGACGCTGGAAAAGTTGGTTTCAAAGAAGGTATATACATGGCTTCTTGCGATGAGATTTACATGACAATTCATGGTGTTGGCGGCCACGGAGCAATGCCGCATCAATGTGTTGATCCAATTTTAATAGGTGCGAACATTGTAACTTCTTTGCAACAGATTGTGAGTAGAAAATGTGACCCGAAAATACCTTGTGTGCTCACATTTGGTTACTTCGAAGGATTGGGAGATACCAATATCATTCCTTCTAAAGTAAAACTGAAAGGGACATTGAGAACGATGGATGAAAATTGGCGCGCTCAAGCTTGGAAATTAATTGAACAACAAGCTTCAATGATTGCCGAATCAATGGGTGGTACTGTTGAAGTAGAAATTAGTAAAGGTTATCCATTTTTGTCAAATGATGCAGCTACAACAATTAAGTTACGTAACAAAGCAAAACAATTACTAGGAGAAAATTGGGTGGAAGAGTTACCAATTCGCTTAACAGCTGAAGATTTTGCATTTTATTCACAAAAAGTGCCAGTTTGCTTTTTTAGGTTAGGTGTTAGAAATGTCGACAAAGGAATTACTTATGGTGTACATCATCCAAAGTTTGACATAGATTTTTCTGCAATGTTGACAGGAATGCAAATTATGTCAAAAGCAGTATTTAAGTAGCCAAAAAGTTAATTTCTATTAAATTTCAACAGCTAGAAACTTTAGATTTTGTTTTAGGATTCCAACATTGTTTTCAATCGTTTTGTATATGAAATGGTCGATTTATTCGGTAAATATTTAATTTTTGTGGTTGAATTTTTTTAGTTTTTTGTTTGATTGTAAGAATCATAAAAAAATGAATTTGACTAGATTTATTTCTAAAATATCTTTGTACTGTTAGCGCAGTAAAGTCAAAGCTTTAAAGCTTTTTTCAGTGAATAGTGGTTAGGTTGATTATCAGAAAAAGCGGTTCAAGTTATTTTGAGCCGCTTTTTTTGTATCAAATACTCCACAAAAAAAGCGTCTAGAAAGAATTCTAGACGCTTTTAATATTGATGTTCTTAGTTTACATCCTAAATTATGGTTTAACTACTGGTCTCGTACTAGGTTTTGGAGTTGGAGTAGGAGTTGGTGTTCCTGGTGTTTTTGGTTTTATATTTGGATTTGGTGTTCCTGGACGTCCCACTGGTTCAAGAGAAAACTCACAAGTTTTGGAATCGCTGCCTCCAACATTTGAAGCGTTTATCAAAAGATTGATTACATTATTTCCTTCTCCAATATTAATGGTAAAAGTGAAAGTAAGCATACCATTATTTATTGAAGTACTTACATTTGGAATAGTGTTTCCATTCGCTTTAAATGTTACTTCATTCGCATTGGTTATATTGGTAACATAACCAGTTACAGTGATTGGTCCTGGAGAGAATTTCGCTGGACAAGTGGATGGTGATGTTATGAAAATTTGCGGTGCGCGAAGTGTTTGTTTTTTGTAGATCACGGTTTTTGTATCAGAAGCAGTACCAAATCCATTGGAAGCAGTTGCCACAATCACATTGTCTCCATTTACAAAGTTTTGATTGAATGTTATATTTCCATTCGAAGCATTGAAATTGAAATTTACAGCTGTACCATTGACAGTGATTGAAACTTGATTTGCTGCCGTCACAAATTGGGTAGTAACTTGAACGTTCATGTTACTATTATCCGTATTGAAAGGCGTTGTGCCTGGGTTTGTGATTTTGATTTTTGGAGGAAAAGCATTCGGATTTGGAGTTTTGGTAATAGTAATCGTCATGCTTGTTGATCCGCAACCATTTGTTGCTGTAATCACAAATGTATTCGTTCCCATTTCCAATGGTCGGTCTAAAACAATTACACCCGTTTGTTGAGTGAAAGCAAAATTTACAGCTTTACCATTTTGTGTAATTGTAATATTTGATCCTTGATTCAAACCAGTTACCGTTGCATTTAATCCATAAGCTTGGGCAAATGTTGAACTATTATTTGCAGCAGAAGATGAATTCAAAACAATGACTGGTTTTGCACATTCTTTTCGTGTAACCGACCAATTTGTTTTTGCTGATCCACAATTGTTAGCTGCCGTAATATCAATGGTGTTGAATCCCAAATTCAAATTGACAGAAGCCGTTAATTCTTTCGTTGAAGCATTGTAATTTGCTGCAATAGCTGTTCCATTTACTTTTACAGTTATTTCATTCGCATTGGCAACATTATTTACATTTGCTTTAATTTGAATTGATGATTCCTGTGTATTTGTTACTTCTGCATTTGGTAGGACGCGTTGCACAGTTGGAGCCAAACAAGGAGCCTTAACACTGATTTGACAGGATTCAACATCACTTCCACCTGCATTTGCTGCATTGATTTGGAAATTTACTGAATTGCTTCCGTCACCTAAATTTACTGTGAATGAGAAATTCAAGTTTCCGTTGCTCAAGATAGGATTGACATTCGTTACTGGTTTGCCATTGATGGTAAATGTAACCTCACTCAAATTGTTGATGTTTGTAACAAAACCAGTAATTGTTGCGATACCAGGTGCCATAATTGCTGGACATTTTGCTGGTGAAGTGATGCTTATCACTGGTGCTGGAATCACTTTTTCTTTGTAAATAACAGTTTTGGTGTCAGTTGCTGATCCGTAATTATTCACGGCAGTTGCAACAATTACATTGTTTCCAGTTACAAATGTTTGATTGAATGTAATCACACCATTTGATGGATTGAAATTGAAATTTGTTGGGGTACCATTTACTGTAATTGAAACTTGACTAGCAGCAGTTACAAATTGTGTGCTAACCTGTATGTTCATTGCACCAATTTCAGTATTGTATGGTGTTGTTGCTGGGTTTGTAATATTTATTTTTGGTGGTACAGCATTCGGGTTTTTTGTCTTTGTTACTGTAATAGTTAATGATGTTGTTCCACATTCATTTGTCGCAGTAATCACAAAAACATTTGCACCCATTTCTAATGGACGATCTAAAACAAGGGTACTCGTTTGTTGATTGAACACAAAATTGATTTGTTTTCCATTTTGAGTGACAGTAATTGTCGAACCTTGAGACAAACCTGTAATGCTTGCATTCAAATTAAAAGCATCTGCAAATGTTGAACTATTGTTTGCGTTTGTCGATGAATTCAAGACGATTACGGGTTTTTTACATTCTCTTCTTGTTACTGTCCAAGAAGTAGTTCCTGACCCACATTCATTGCTGACTTGAACCTCTATGCTATTTAGTCCCATTTTTAAGGTAACTGAAGCAGACAATTCTTTTGTTGCTAAATCGTAATTGGCAGCTACAGCAACTCCATTTACTTTCAATACAATTTCATTCGCATTCGCAACATTGATTACACTTGCTTTGATTTGTATACTTGTTTCTTGCGTATTTGTAGCTTCAATGTTTGGTAAGATTCTTTGAACAATTGGAGCTAAACAAGGTGCAGCAACTGGTTTGAAAATCATCATGCGGTTCTTTTTTTCTACTCCACAAGAATTTGTAGCTACCACCTCAATAGTATTTTGTCCTTCGCTCAATCCAATGCTTTGACTAAAGACTTTGGTAGTTGCATTATAAGAACCTAAAATTGCTTGCACAACACCATTCACAAAAACTTGTACTTGACTTGCGGTTGTTATATTGTCAATTTGTGCACTGAATGCAAAAGTATTGGAAGATACTTCAAGTGATTGAGAGTTAGGAGCGATAAAGGTAATCACTGGTTTGTCACATGCTACTACTGGAACTCGGTAAATAATGTTTGTGCTAGCACTGTGAGTTCCTGCAGAATTTGTTCCCGTTACTGTAAACGTATTATTCCCAAAATTTAAACTGGTATTGAATAATACTTCCTTCGTAGAAGCATTGAAAGAATATACATTAGGATTGACAGTTAAACCATTTTGTTGCACAACAATTTGAGAAACATTGTCAACATTAATGACATTCGCTTTAACAGCATAACTTGCATTTGTAACTGTTGTTCCTGCTGCTGAAGGATTGATGAAAGTAACAAATGGCGGACTTTGAACAACCAATTTTTTGTAGTTAATTGTTCTGTTGTCACTCGCTTGACCAGCATTGTTTGTTCCTGTAATTACCAATGAATTTATTCCTTCATTCAAACTCATGCTAAAAGTTAACTGTTTTGTCGCAGTGTTGTAAGTGAAAGCATTGAAAGCATTTCCATTGATCAATACTTGTATATTTTGTGATCCATCTACGTTCAATACAGTTGCTGTAATTGGTGTACTTGGAACAGTAGAAGCATATGGATTTGTCGCAGGATTTGTGATTGTTACCGTTGGAGGTAACATTGGATCTGGCATTTTGAAAATAATTGTGGACGTTTTAACATCCTGTCCAGCAGCATTTGTACCAGTGATTTCAATAATGTTTGCTCCAACAATCAAACTGGTTGTAAACGCCATCACTTCTGATGAATTACTATAAGTAAAATTGGTTGAAGTAACTCCATTAATTTTTAATTGGATGTTTTGTGGACCTGAAACATATTGCACACGTGCTTTCACATTGTACGTCTGATTGAAAACTGTCAATGGATTTAAAATAGGATCTTGGAAAGTAACAATTGGAGGAACAATCGTTTGTGGTTTGCGGTAAATGATTGTATGTGTTTTCGAATCACTTCCGACAGTATTTGTTCCTGTAATCACAATCATATTTGCACCTTCTATCAAGTTAACTGCGAATGTTAAAACGGTTGAAGTTGGATTGAAATTAAAGTTCGAAATATTGACGCCGTTTACGTTTACATTCACACCACTTGAATTTGCTACATTTAAGACAGATGCAGAAACATTATATGCTGCAACATCGGTTGTATACGGATCCGTATTTGGAGCAGTAAATGTGACCAATGGAGGAGGAAGAATAACTGGTTTTCTAAAAATGATAACAGTTTGTTTGATATCAGTTCCATCGTTATTAGTTCCTCTTACAGAAATTGTGTTTGTTCCTTCAACCAAATTCAAATAGGCCGAAACTGAATTGTTAACATTCACATAAGTGAAATTAGACATCGTTTGGCCATTGAAAGTGACTTCGATTTGATTTGCCGCGGATACATTTAATACCGTTGCGCTCAATGCGAAAGTGCTATTTTCTGTCGTATATGGATTTGTAGAAGGATTTGTAATTGTTACAATCGGTGGTTTAGGAGCTTGTCTTTCGTAGATAATGATAGTAGTTGCTTGCGCTGTACCAGCGTTGTTAGTACCTATTACTTCAAATACATTTTGCCCAGGAGTTAAAACCACAGAACTTTGGAAATCATGTGTTGAACTATTGAAAGTAAAATTTTGATTGACAGAACCATTTTGCTTGAACGTTACATTTTGACTTCCAGCTACATTCAATACTTCCGCTTTAAGAAGGAATGTTGAATTCATCGTTGTGTATGGACTTACTTGTGGATCTACAAAGTAAACAACTGGTGGCTGTTCTATCACTCCTGGTTTGTAAATAATAGTAGTTGTTTTGGAATCTGTCCCCGCATTATTGGTGGCAGTGGTAACAACGATATTTGAACCAAAAACCAAATTTAAATTAGCACTCACCGAACTATTGTAAGGATTAAAAGTGAAATTTGTAAATGTTTGACCATTCACTTTCATCGTGATTTGATTGCTTTGTTGTACATTCAAAACAGTAGCAGTCAATGGGAAATTTTGCGAACTTGTGTTATAAGGACTTGTTGCTGGATTGGTATAGGTTACAACCGGTGGAGGCAAAAGCTCTGTTTTGTTGTAAACTATAATCGTTGTTTCTTGATCTGTACCAAAAGCATTTGTTCCAATAATTTCAAAAACATTTTGTCCAGGAGTCAATACAGCATTACTTTCTAAACGATCTGTGGCCGCATTGTAGGTAAATACACCATTGTAAATTCCATTTTGTTTGAAAGTGATGTTCTCTTTGCCATTGACAAATTTCACATCAGCACGAATAGTATAATTTGGCTGACTAACTGTTGTGCCAGAAACAGATGGATTTGTGAAATTTACTACAGGTAATTGTTCGTTTACTACATTGTAAATCAAAGTAGTTGACTCAACGTCTGTTCCTGCTATGTTTGTTCCAGTGACAGTAACAATATTTGTTCCCATGGTCAAATTCAAATTCGCAGTTACCACATTGTTTGATGGATTAAAATTGAAATTTTGATATGATTGACCATTCACAGTCATAGTAATTTGATTCGCTTGTTGCACATTAAGCACAGTAGCGATTAAACTAAACGCTGGATTTGTAATCGTCGTTGGACTTGTTGGTGGATTATTAAAAGTTACGACTGGAGGCGCAACTTCATTCACTTTATTGTAAATGATAATTGTCGATTCAACATCAGTTCCTGCGCCATTTACTCCCGTTATTTCAAAAACATTTTGTCCAGAAACCAAAATTACATTGCTCTCGAAAACGTCTGTTGTTGGATTATAAGTAAAGTTTTGAGTGTTTATTCCATTTTGTCTGAAAGTAACATTTTGTTTTCCATCAACAAATTTCACTTCAGCCCTAATTGTGAAATTAGGCTGAGTTACTGTCATTCCAGAAACAGAAGGATTCGTGAAGTTTACGACTGGAGGTTGATTTGAACCCTGATTTGTTTGGTTTTCGTAGTTCGGTAGATTGTGTAAACTGTTTGGATTATCTTCAACATAATTACGTCTATTTTTCATCTGAAATCTCAAATAAAAACTCGTATAATGATGTAAATCATTAGGTCGTTTGCTAGTTGCATCTACATAGCCGTCAAAATTGTCAATGCGCGTAAATGTAGTTTTGTGTTCTAATCCAAGGGAGAATCTTGGACTCACTTGATATCCCAGTCCGAATCCTAAACTTGGCATAAAACCAACTCTAAAAGTTCCTTTCGTAGTTCCGTCAAGTGCTGTTTCATAACTACCATCCTGGATGGCATTTAAACTTGGTTTAGAAAAATCGCCTAATAGTTGGTCGTAGGCATATTTTCCTCCTGTAATGGTATCATTTCCATCCAATTGATTTCCATAAGTTTCATGCCATGTCAAACCAACTCCACCAAAAATATAGGGATCCCAACCAGAACGCTCTCTTATTCCATTAGCATGTATTACCAATTCCAGAGCCAAACGATGTACTTCAGTTTTGAAATTTAATACAGAATAGCCAATGCCATCTTTATAGTTTGTGATTCCACTACTTAAAGCTTCATTTGTCTTATCAAAACCAGTGGTGTCAACATCTTGGCCATACCAATTTCCATACAAATATCTACCACGTAAATCGAAACTGATCTTTTTTCCATAGTTGTAGTTGAAAGATTTTCCAATTGTGAGACCTAATCCCCAATCATTTTGGTTTTTAACATCAGTAGTTTGCCAAGTTGAACCAACGTTAAGTCCCCAAAACCATCTAGAATCTTGTTCATAAATGAGTTTGCCTTGTCCCAAAAGCTGGGTGCAAACAAATAAAAGACTAAATGCGAGTGTAATAATTCTTTTCATAACGCGTTATTTTTGATTTGTCGACCAAAGTCGATAATTATGCCAAAATTCATAAAAATATAGCTATAAATCTTGATTTTAACCTAAAATCTTATTTTTCGTTAATTTTTGTCACAATAAAATTGTTTACTTTTACCGAAAATAAAGGGCTTAAGAATGTTTCGAATCCTAATTGTTAATGTTTCGTTAATAGTGTTTTGCATGCTTTCAAAGGAGAGTTTTGCACAGCCAATTTACAATAATTGCAGTGATGCGCTCTACCTTTGCCCACTGGTGGTAGAAAATGTTACCAATTATGATGCTACCAAAACGCTCTGTGCTGGTTGCGAAGATGATTTTAATTATTGCTTTACACCCACCAATTCCATTTGGATGAAATTTGAAACCAATGCTTTAGGAGGTAATGTAAATGTGAATTTCAATAATGTTACAATAGAAATCGCTCCAAACCAAGGTACCGAAATGCAAGCCACCATTGTTCAAGCGATTGCACCTTGTGATGCTTCAACTTACACGCAAATAGGGAGTTGTGAGTTTGCGGCAGCTGGTAATTTTGTGCTGAGCGCTACAGGACTTTTACCAAATACAACTTATTACATTGTAGTCAATGGCGCCACAAATGCTCCAGCAACGATACCAGCGCAAGCAACCATGGATATTTCAGTTTCAGGAAATGGCGTGCAAAGAATTCCTCCAGGTTTGGCTTTGTTTGTTCCAAGTAATTTGATTTGTGCTGGTGAACCACAACTTTTTTCAGCTTATGCAGGTGATTGTCCTGATACGACAGATTATTATTGGTACATCAATGATCAATTGGTGGCAGTGACGCAAAGCAATGATTTTGAGACATCAGCTCTAAAAAATGGCGATGTTTTATCGGTGACAACGACTTGCTTTGAATATTGTATTGTTGAGATTGCTGATACTTCTGCACCTTTTGCGGTTGTTACAATCACAGTTGATGCAGGTCCTGATTTTACCATTAATGCTGGAGGGTCAGTTGTCTTACAAGGTTCTACCTCTGAATCATCATATTTTTGGACACCAAGTTTTACACTGAGTAATCCCAATTTATTGAGCCCAATTGCACAACCAGATGAAACCACATATTATTATCTTTCAGCCACAAATGGAGCTTGCACAGTAACAGATGAAGCCGTTGTTTATGTAAATGATAAACTATCAATTACCAACACTTTTACACCAAATGGAGATGGCTACAATGATACTTGGGAAATACCTTCCTTAGAACAGTATTCTAATTGTT
Organism: Crocinitomicaceae bacterium; assembly: GCA_044361165.1. GTDB lineage: Bacteria > Bacteroidota > Bacteroidia > Flavobacteriales_D > Crocinitomicaceae > JAQVCM01. The sequence continues at coordinate 20,449 of JBIKJE010000037.1, forward strand.
TTGTTGAGATTTATGATCGTTGGGGACAATCGATTTTTCAGACAACTGGCTACAATGCCAAAAAAGCCTGGGACGGAAAACACAAAGGAAAATTATTAGAAGCAGGCGTATATTTCTATGTTATTGAAGTGCGTGATCCAGATTTCACCGAACCAATCAGAGGTTCATTAACAATGATTCGATGAGATTAATAGTTTTAATAACATTTGTTTTCTGTTTTGGTTTTCAAGCAGATTCTCAACAGATAGCCCAATATTCTCAGTGGTTTTGGAATCAATTGGCAATCAATCCTGCACATTCAGGAATTAAGACTTGTACAGAAATAAAAACGATTTACAGAACGCAATGGCTTGGTTTGGAAGGTGCTCCTTCTAGTGGCGCTTTTACTTTTTCTGTTCCACTTTATGCGAAAAGGAAAAAATATTTGAGTGGAAGACAAGGTTTGGGAATCAAATTTGACAGAGATCAATTTGGTCCTTTTACTGCGTTGAGATTTAACATGAGTTATGCTGGTCACTTCAATTTTTCTAGAGATACAAGATTATCGATCGGAATCGCGGCAGGAATTCAACAGTTTAATTATGACAAAGGAAAAGCAACCACTTTGGTTTCAGATCCTTTGATTAATGAAAGCAATTCTTTTATCTCACCAGATGCCACAGTCGGTTTTTGGTGGAATGGTAAAAATTATTACGCGGGATTGGTTTTGAGTCAATTAACAAAAAGTCGTTGGCAAGGTATTTCAAACGATTCAAGATTTAATTTTCATACGATAATAAATGGTGGATATCGATGGGCGATTCAAGAGGGTGTGACTTTACTGCCGTCAGCAATATTAAGAATTCCACCTAAAGGCCCTGTTTCTGCTGATTTGAATGTCTTGGTAGATTTAAGAAATCAATTTGGTGTTGGTCTGGGATATCGAAATACTGATGCAGTTATGGCATTCTTGAATTTCAAGTTGAAAGAGCAATTTTCAATTGGCTATTCGTTTGAATATGTCACTTCCAGTCTCGGGAGAAATCAATATTTTACCCACGAACTTTCATTAAGTTTTAGCTCTTGTAAGACTGAAAACACCAATAAAACAAGCTGTCCGCTATTTTAATTTGAATCTCCAACTTTTCTTCTAAATCAGAAGCAAGATCACTTTTTCATTTTCAATTAGGCCTTTATCAAATTTTACATGTTTAAAACTCCATGTATTTATCGTAAATCGGTGCTTACTTCTTGCGATATTTGTTGGTGATGAAGTTGAATCTGGCTTTTCATTTTCAAGTTTAAATCAATTTATACAAAGCAATCGACATGAAATTACCTGTTTTATATTTTAGTGCAGTTTTAGGACTTTTAGCAGCTTGCGTTCCCGCTAAGAAATACAATGATTTAGTTGAGCGCGAAAAACTTTGCAGCGAAGAATTGGCAGCCTTTAAAAACAACTCTATTACCAATGAGGGCAAAGCCAAGGATATTGAAGCCAGATATAATGTTTTATTGAGTGAAGTGACAACTTTGCGTGCTGATACGAGTAAATTAGGGCAGAATCACAGAATGGTGCAAGCTCAATACGATAAAATGGTTTTGCAAAATTTGGCTTATGAAAAACGTTTGGAAGAAGAACGAAATAAAGGTGCCAAAGAAACAGGGGCTTTACAATCGGATTTAGAAGGGAAAAACGAAGAATTACAGCGCAAACAAGAAGTTTTAAATCAATTGGAAGGTGAATTAAAATCCAAACAACAATTGTTAGAAGATAGAGAGAAGCGTGTGAATGAACTGGAAGAAATGATGCAACGCAAAGATGAAGCGGTTAAATCATTGAAGAACAAAGTGGCTGGTGCTTTGCGCGGTTTTGAAAATAAAGGTCTGACTGTTGTGGAGAAAAATGGGAAAATCTACGTTAGTTTAGAGGCCAAATTACTTTTTAATTCTGGAAGCACCACAGTTGAAGCTGAAGGTAAAAAAGCAATTATTGAATTGGCCAAAGTGTTGGAAAAAGAAGTTGATTTAGAAGTAATTGTAGAAGGACATACTGATACAGATAAATTGGTAGCAACAGTTCATCCAAAATCAAATTGGGAACTATCTGTTTTAAGAGCAACTGCTGTCGTTGAAATTATGACTGCAAACACGAAAGTAAATCCAGCGATATTAATGGCTGCAGGTAGATCTGAATTTCATCCAGTTGATCCGGCGGACAAGGCAAAGAACAGAAGAATCGAAGTGATCATTTCTCCTAATTTGAACGCCTTGTTTGAATTAATTAATAAGTAAGAGAAAAAGCAATAGATTTAAATAAAAAAAGCTCCAAATTTTGGAGCTTTTTTTATTTAAATTCACTTGTCCATTCCATGAGGTTGACAGCAACTTGGCAATGCTTTCTGTGCATCAATATTTGCTTTCACATCATCTGCATCATATCCCAAATCAGAAACAATTTGCTTGATTTGATCAAGTGTAATTTTGCTCGGCTTAAATTTAACCGTCAAAACTTGTGTTTTATAATCCAATTCAGAAAAAATAACTCCTTTCGTATAATTCAATTTCGATTCAATCCTTTCCTTACATTCACCGCATTCCGCAGACGTTTTGATTGTTACCAACTGTGTTTTCGCATCCTGCTTGAAACTAAATGCCAAAAAGGCGATGCATATTATTAAAATCGCTTTCATATGTATATTTTTTGTTTTACAATTATTACTTTTCAATCTTAACTTTTCACTCTTACACTCTAACATTTTTAACTTTTAACTCTTAACTCTTAACTCTTGCACTCTTAACTCTTGCACTCTTAACTCTTGCACTCTTAACTCTTTCCACCTTTCAATCTCCATCTCACCCCAATATACACATTGACTCCCTGAATCGGCGCCCAAACTCTTGTAGCATCAAAATAGGAACCAAACGGATTTTGTGGATCAACCAATGCGTCTTTCTGCTTGTAGTTGGTCAAATTTTCGCCTCCAATATAGAAATCCCATTTTTTGAAAACGTGCGTAATTTGAGCATTTAAAATAGGATAAATTTTGGACATATTATCATTCGAATGACCTGTCTCGGAATAATGAACCATGTGCAACCTACTCTTGCCATACACAGATAGTGTTGCATCGTATTCCCATCGTTTGTTTCTTGTTTTGTAGGCCAAATTTATAAATCCTCGTTGCGTTGGAATCATTACTTGTTGTTGCATTTTTCCTCCATATTCAGCTTTTACATCTAAGTATTTGTAAGCCAAACGTACATCGAATCGAGGCAAAACAGGTAAACTAACTTCAGTTTGAAAACTATTGGAATAAGATTTTCCTGTCAAATTACTGAAATAGAAGTTATTCATATCGATATCGCGATCTACAATCAATTGATTTTCGAAAAAAGTATGGTAAAAATCAATACTGATATTACCTTTTCTTTTGAAAAATTTAAATTCTTGTACGATAGAACCTCCAACATTCCAAGAAACTTCTGCCTGAATGTTTTTTTCAATTACCCAATTTCGAGAAGTTGCCAATAAACTGACATTGTCAATAATTACATTCGGAACCCTGAATCCGCGTCCCGCAGTAAAACGCAAATCCAATTTTTCAGTCAAGCTAAATTTTCCATGGAAGCGCGGAGAAAATTGAAATCCATACAAATTGTGGTAATCTCCTCTGGCACCCAAAACGCCTGTGAAGCGCAATCCTTTATACGTATATTCTGCAAATGCTCCTGGAACATATTCAATTCTCGGTAGAACAAGCGTATCTAGTTTTTGAGTCAAATCAACAAAGACAAAACTCAATCCACCTTTGATTCCATGATTGGTATTTCCAATAATGCCATCGTAAATCGCATTGATGTAACCTCGTTTTTCTTCCCCATGAAAGAAACGTTTTCCAAACTGTGCATGGGTGGTTTGGTACTTCAAATTGTAAACTACCCCAATCGATTGATATGGTTTCTTCTCAAATAAAAATCCAGTTTTTGCAAACACATCTACATGCTTATTTTCGATTGTAACTCCATATAAATTGTTGGTTTTGTTTGCTGAAAATCCTGTTTGACCACCTTCTTTTGATTCGTAATAGGCATTGACTCCGATTTGCGCTTCCATGCGTTTTCCATTATAGTTCCAACGGTTTAGAAAAGAAGCGTTTTTGGACATTGGAATATCTCTGAAACCATCTTTATTATTGTCAACTTCTGAAAACAAACCTGATGCATGACCAAAAAGTCCAGTTTGCCATTTTTTACCAACATTTAATTTTCCATGGGCATTCAATTCTCCTCTTCCAAATCGATTTCCATATGCATTGAAATAGAATTTTTCCATCGATTGCGGCTTTTTGAGTTCTAGGTTTACCAAACCCGCCATTGATTCATACCCATTTACCACATTACCTGTTCCTTTGGTAATTTGAATCGATTCCACCCATGTTCCAGGCATAGAACCCAATCCAAAGGCGCTTTCCAATCCGCGCATATAAGGAATGTTCTCCATTTGAATTTGGGTATAAACACCGTCTAATCCCATCATCTGGATTTTTTTGGCGCCTGAAATGGCATCTGTCATGTTTACATCCACGGAAGCATTTGTTTCGAAAGATTCTGACAAATTGCAACAAGCCGCTTTGCGCAATTCTCCTTCACCCAACTCTTCTACATGTAAAGTCTTGAGTTTGGAAATACTGTGCGTTGTTTTTTTGTAAGCAACTACAATTTCTTCTAAAATTTGATTTTCATACAAAACAATTTCAACAAGAGAAAATCTGTCATTATTATTAACAATCAATGTGTCATTTCTGAAGCCAGTGGCACTAAAAATCAAAGTGTCTGGAAGAATTTTTCCCAAAGTGATTTCAAAAACACCATGTTCATCTGTTTCAACAAATTCGTTGGTTTTCAGTGAAATGATTTTTGCATCAGCGAGATACATTTTTATTTCATTTATATTTTTCCCATAAATGATGCCTTTTAATTGACCGTAACTTGGTGATACAATCAATAGTAAAGCAATGACTTGCAATATTTTCATATGGATAAGTTTGTTTAATAATCATACTGACCATCTTTTTCGATAGTCGATTTATAACAAATTTTTAAATTCTAAATACTTGGTTTAAAATAAGGATTTCTTGTCCTGTTTTGGGGGGAGGTCGATTGGTATGAAATTGACAAATTTGTTCTTGTTCAGGAGAAAAATTTTCACTTAAATTAAAAGTTTTAACCTTTGAAAAAATGTAAATTTCAGCGTGTTTTTGAAATTCTTTCTGAATGAAATCTGAGGTGATTTGAAAGGAGATTAAATCTTCATCACAGCAGTTGTCATTAAATGAATCTTTTTTTTCATTTTGCTCATCGCAGCAGCTTTTGACTTTGGTGATTGTTTTGCAAGAATGAGTCGGAGGAATGAAGAAACTATAATCAGTTCCATCTATTTTACAAAAATGTTCAAACACATGAATTCCTGCCGATCCGATAAAAAGCGAAACGGCGAAAAAAACAATTACTATATGACGAACAAATTTCACCAGACAAAAGTAAAATTAAAAATTTAAACAGATTTGTATTATTTAAGTGAAATATTGGATTCTTGATAGACTATTATTTGGAAAATTCACTTTCAAGTTTATCCAAAGCCAAGCATCCAAATTGATCATTTGACCAGCTGTAAGCAGCTTTATTGTTTTTAACCATCACAAATGTAGGAAATTTTCCTTCAGCCATTTTTCCTAGAAATTCAATCTTATCAGACTTTATTACAGTGATATCTTTTCCACCCTCAGCAATATAATCTTTCAAGTCATTTTTATTGTCGGTGCAAACGATGAATTTAATATTCATTTCAGGATTTCTGTCTTTCAATTGTCTCAATTTCGAAATTGAATGATAACAAAATGGACAACCAGGAATGGCAATTACAGCTAAATCTACATTCTTGAATTCTGTTATAGACTCAGAATTCTGAATTTCAGTTCCTTGTTTTGAAAAATCACCTTCATAAATCGGATTTAAAACAAATCCAATGACAAATGGGATTGCAGTAATTACAACAAATACGATGGGTCTTAAAAACTTCAGTCTATTTGAAATGATTTTGTAAATGAAAAATTTGCTGAACCAACGGGCAATTAAAATTCCAAAAATGACTAAAAGTAAGTACGGAGCTATTTTGGCACTTGTCCATGAAAAATTGGAGTTGATAACCCATTGTTCGATGGAAGTGAAGAAATATAAGACAAGTAATGAAGTGACTGTGTAAAAGGAAATTAAAAAATATTTCATAAAATCTTATTTTTGTTTTTACAAAAAAAAAGGGAAGCCAAAGCTTCCCTCAATCTTAACTGATCAAATTATTTGATGGTACAAGATGTTGTAACTCCGTTTGTCGTAGTCGCTTTTGCTGTACAAGCCTCTTCAGCTTTTTTCTTCGTGTCTTTGATAGTTGTAGAAGCAGAAATAGTAACTCCAGCAGCAGATGAAGAACACTCACAAGTGTAATCTTTTTTACAAGAAGCCAATGTTAAAACTCCTAAAGCGGCAATAGCAATAAATTTTTTCATAATTTAAATTTTAATTAAGTTTAGACAAATATATCCAAAAATTGGTGAAATCATAATAAATCATAATTATTTACAAATTAATTTTCATTTATTTCAAAAACCTATTATTTCTTAATTGATTAACACCTAGTTGAAAGGTCTTATCCGTGATTTTGTTTCACTCTCTAGAACTGAAGCGCTTTATTAAGATTTTTTGCCATTGGAATTAGTTGAATTGCACGAGTTAGTTTCTTTAACAACTTTATTAACAGCCTTTATTTATCCCCATATTCTTTTTGATAAGAATCAAAAGTTCGAAGCCAGACCCTAACTTCGGAGCTGTAGCTTGTATTTCCACCAACAGTTTCAGGAGGAGTATCATCTAGAAAATAATCAATTTTATCGACAGGGGAAGTGTAAACACTATTGATAGGAATTATTTCATTGGTTGCATTTTCGTCAATTTCTCCGAGATAGCTGCTTCCATACAATATTTTTTCTAGTACTAAATCCTGATTCATTTCATTGATGACAACAACTTGGTAATCTGAAACATATAAACGTTTATCGTCCTTTGTTTTGTGATAAGGACTTTTGCTTAACAATCGATAAACATTCGTTTCTCCATCGCGGCTCACAATGTAAACTTTTCCCTGAATCAATTTGTCTATGGTGGTCTCAACAGCAATCGTTAAAAAAGCCGCCGTACAGAGTCCCCACAAAAGAGCGTGTTTTACCTTCCGCTTTCTGAAGATACGAGGAACCAAATATACCAAGGAGATCGCAAACGCGAAGTCAAAAAGAACAATCCAATACAGTTTGATCAACATATCAACAAATGTTAGTAATTAATATTTTTTGGGTTGAATTTTTATTTATGTTCATCAAATATATTTATTTTTTTGCGGGAAGTTTTCAGGATGTAATTTCTTTGAACCTATTTAAAAATCTTATCCGTAATTTTGTAGCACAAATTAATTTTCGAATAAAGATGCAAGTTCCAGTAAATGTATACGCAGAAATGACTCCAAACCCAACCACGATGAAGTTTGTAGCCAACAAGTACTTATTATTAACGGGAGAATCTGTTGAATTCACAAGCGCTTCTGAAGCAAAAGGATTTTCTCCATTGGCTGAACAATTGTTCCAGTTTCCATTTGTGAAAGGAGTTTTTATAGCCAGTAATTTTGTTACCATTACTAAAAACGAATCACTTTCTTGGGATTTTGTAACCATGGAATTGCGTGAATTCATTAAGAATTGGATTGCAGACAGCAAAGATGTTTTAATCCAAATGCCAGCTCCAAAACCTGTAGAACCAAAGAAAACAGATGGTCCAGCGAAAGAATATTTACCTTCAGAATACGATGATGCAATTCGTGATTTATTAGATGAATATGTTCGTCCAGCGGTAGAAACTGATGGTGGAGCAATTGATTTTAGAAGTTTTGATAATGGTGTAGTTACCGTTTTGTTAAAAGGTTCATGCGCGGGTTGTCCTTCTTCAACTGCAACTTTGAAAGGTGGAATTGAAAATTTATTAAAACAACATTTGCCAGCTGTAACTTCAGTTGTGGCAGAAGATGCTGAATAGTTTTAAAGTATAAGAATTTTTGAAGAGTTAATGTTCGATTTGAGCGTTAACTCTTTTTTTTGATCTTAATTCCTAAACGATTCGCAATAAATCGACCTCTAAAATTGCCAAATTGTGCTAATCTTGGATCTGCCTTTACATCTGACAAAATTGGAAATTCAAATCGACCAGAGGCAAATGCGTATTGTGCTTTTTTACTTGTCAAGTATTGCAACAATTTTTTTGCATTCTCTGGATTTCTTGCATACTTATAAATTCCAGCACCTGTGACGTTGTAAAAAGTTCCTTTCTGCGTTTGACTTGGAAATATAATTTCCACGTTGCGAAACAATTTTTTATTTACAGTGTCTTTTAGCTGCTGTGCTTCGACCAAAGAAGAAAGTTCGATGAATGCCAATTGAGCTTCAACAGCATTGATTTTTTTGATTTGAGTCAAGTCATTTCCTTTCGGATTTCCTTGTGCCTGCTTGTACAGTTTAAATAAAAAGTTTTTGTGTTTTTTAGACTTTAGATTCGTCATACTTATTCCAAGTACTTTTATTGTTGAATTTGCATTATTTTGCAAGGCAATTTTTCCTTTCCATTTCGGCTGATTGATTTCGTTGTAAAACTTAATCGTGTCTCCATTCAATAAATTTTTGTTATAAATCATTACGATTGGAGATTTTGAAATGGCACACCAAAAATTGTTTTTTGAAAAGTAATTCACATCAATCGAAGGATTAATCTCAGTGGGGTTTATTGGTCTAAACAAATTCATTTTTCCACCATTCAAAAGCTTGTCAGCTCCATGAAGTAAAATTAAATCAGCGTAGGAATTGTATTTTTCTAATTTGATAATTTCTAGTATGCTATCCGCTGGTAAGATTTTGTAGTAAACTTTTATTTTCTCGGTTTTTTTAAATTTTTTGAAAATCTCTTTGTCATTTTCAGTCAAAAAATCTGTATAAACAGTAACCGTTTGTCTTTTGTGTGGTTTGGCATCTTTCACTAAACAAGATTGTAACAAGGCAAAACAAATAAAAACAAGCAGCATTTTTGTTCCAAAAGTCAATTTTTGAACGAAAGAAATATGTGCAACTTGATTTGATTTTTTTGACATCTTATCGATAAACTTTAAGCGAATATAAACATTCATTTTCGCAAATATACAAGATGAAATGCGATGTTTTGTACCTTTGTGAAAAATTCAGAAAGTGTCAGAAGAAAAAATACCTCAGAAACAGAGAAAATTAAAAATTGTAAAATTGCTTAGTGATGTTGCAAGCGGAATTCCATCAAAAGTAACAACTGCCTTGGATTCGTTGCAAGTTCATGGTGACGATAGTATCATTGAACCTTTGATTCAGTCTTTGGATTTACAAACAGATGAAAAGTGTGTTTCTGAAATTATTGAATTTTTATCAAGTTTAAAAAGTACAAAAGCGGTAAAAACAGTGATGGATTGCTTGAGAAATCCACAATACGCACATCAACAAATCAAAATTTTATCTACCATTTGGAACAGCCCTCTAGATTACAGCGCGCACTTAGCCGAATTCATCGCTTTGGCTGTAAAAGGAGATTTTTTAGTGACTTTAGAATGTCTGACTATTCTAGAAAACTTAGAAGGTCCATTTGAAGAAAGTTCCATTTTAGAAGCTCAATTGTTGTTGAAAGATTACCACGAAGGTGTTTATCCAAAAGATACACAAAAAGACCATTTAATCAGTGAAATCGCATTGTTGTTAAAAGACATGGATCGTTCAATCGACGATTGATTTAAAGATTTTACAAGACAATGAAAAAACTCGAGCAAGCTATTTTTGAA
>JBIKJE010000038.1:0-30340 GCA_044361165.1 Crocinitomicaceae bacterium
TGAAGACAAAAGAAGAAATCAAATTTGCAACTTTAATGAGTTTAATCACAACCTTTTTTGTGACGTTCGTGATTGTTTCAATCAATTTGGGATTCAAGCCTAACTTTCTATTTATCTGGATGAGAACCTGGGCGATAGCGTTTGTTTTGGTAGGGATTTCGATATTATACCTCGCTCCTTTTCTAAGAAAACACCTTGCAAAAAAGTAAGATTTAAAACAAATCTTTACGTAAAACTGTTTATTTTTGGCAACGAATTTTTTAAATTAAAATTAAAGATAATGAATCCTCATATTCAGAAAATCCAAACAAACATCGAACCTTTACGACAAGAGATTATCAATCACAAAGTCTACTCTTTAATCAACGACATTGACGATTTGAAAATTTTTATGCAACACCATATTTTTGCTGTATGGGATTTTATGTCACTTCTAAAATCATTGCAAAGAAACTTGACTTGTGTTTCAGTTCCATGGTTTCCTGTTGGTTCAGCCGACACAAGATATCTAATCAATGAAATCGTTGTGGGCGAAGAATCTGATGTAGATGAAAACGGCGTTCGAAAAAGTCACTTTGAATTGTATTCTGACGCCATGAAACAAGCTGGTGCAGAAATGATGCAAATCAATCAATTCATCGATTTATTGAAAGCTGGAACGTCTGTAACTGACGCTTTAAATGCAGTTGAAATGTCGCAATCAATCAAAGATTTCGTTGGATTTACGTTTCAAATCATTGATTCTGAAAAAGCTTATTTACAATCAGCGATTTTTACCTTTGGTAGAGAAGATTTGATTCCTGGGATGTTTTATTCAATCATCAACGATATTCACCAAAAATTTCCTGAAAGCGTTTCTGTTTTCAAATACTATTTGGAGCGTCACATCGAAGTGGACGGCGATCACCATTCTCATTTAGCATTAGAAATGACCGCTAATTTGTGTGGAAACGACGAAGCAAAATGGCAAGAAGCAGAAACTGCTATAATCGAATCTTTAAAGCAAAGAATCAAGTTATGGGATGGTGTATATGAAGAAATATCAGTTGAAATGTCAAGACTTTAGATTGCAAAACGCAAAATTAACTTTATATGAAACTAAAAAAGCCATTGTAGGAATACAATGGCTTTTATTTTTTTATCAGCTAATTACAAATCTTCTGGTAATTGAACCGTTTTGTAAGATTTCGCTTTAGGTTTTAATTTATCGATGAAAACCACCTTAAATTTTTCTCCAGTTGGCGTAATGATCATTTCTGATATTCCGTTTGAAATTGTTGGTGGTTGCTTTTTGGCATTGTATACGTTTTTATCCATATACAATTCATAAGTATCATCTTTGTATTGCAAGAATACAGAAACAATCACACCATTTTCAACACGCACTTTGCCAGAAACACAGCTAGTATTTTCACCTTCAAAAAAACTAATAATTACATTTCTGTGCATGTCATCTGCGATCGTGTAAGATCCTCGTTTGGTGAATGCTTCTTCTAATTTCTTAAAACAGTCGTCAGACTGAGAAAACGCACTGATTGATAGGAGTAATGTTAAACTAAACAGTAAACTTTTTTTCATATTGATGTTATTTTATGAGTTTCCTCAGTTCCAAATATAGTAAGTTTGATTTAAATGTAGCTAGTCAAAACGAAATTAATTAATTTTGACAAAAATCAAACACGATGAGCACAAAACAAATTGCAAGCCATTTTTCTGAAGCTGCCGAAATTTTGCTAAAATTTAACAATTCAGCAAATATGGAATTGATCCAAAAAGCTGGTCAAATCTTGGTGGAATCTTTGAAAAATGACCACAAGATAATTAGCTGTGGCAATGGAGGTTCTATGTGCGACTCGATGCATTTCGCTGAAGAATTAACTGGTCGATATCGCAATAATCGTAAAGCCATACCAGCAATCTCCATTTCAGATCCAAGTCATCTTTCTTGCGTCTCAAATGATTATGGTTATGAATTTGTATTCTCTCGTTTTGTGGAAGCTTTCGGTCAACCGGGTGATGTATTAGTTGGAATTTCAACTTCAGGTAACTCTAAAAATGTATTGAACGCAATTGCAGCTGCCAAAGAAAAAGGAATGAAGGTAATTGGTCTAACGGGAAAAGACGGCGGAACGATGGCTAAACTTTGTGATGTAGAAGTTCGAGCGCCTGAATCAAAATATGCTGACAGAGCGCAGGAAATTCACATCAAAGTGATTCACAGTTTGATTGATTATGTGGAAACATATTTGTTAGATTGAAAAAAGCAATTTCAGATATAAAGAGGATATTTTTCCTCTTTTTTTATGCTTTCTTTTCTCTGAAAGTAAAATACTTTTGACTAGTATAACTATAGAAAACCACGATGATAATCGTAAGGAATTTTGCAAGTGTTGGGAAAAAATGAAGAAATTCCACAAAAAACATCATCATCACATAATTGAGAAAAAAGTTGGTCATTACCAACAGAAAATAGCGAAATAATTGCACCCTTCCGCGCAAATTAGATTCTGTCCAAACAATGTATTTTGACATCAAAAATCCTGTTGGAAAAGTGATAAAAAATGCCATGATTAAAGCCGCATTGTAGGGTTTTAGAACCATAAATCCCAAATCCAACACCTCCTTGTGCAGGATGTAATGAAAACTAATGAAAAACAAAACCAAATCCAAAACCACATTCGTTCCTCCGCAAACAGCATAACGAAAAGTTTGCAAAGGCATAATTCTCCTGAAAAGTGGATGAAAAAAATCAATAAAAGCGACAATCTTATCTCTCATTTCAACTTACGCTAATTTTCCAATAGCAAACATCGCAGGTATTTTTCCGAAATCGTAAGCATTTTCTCGCCAATCGACAATACGCATAGACTTGATTCTCTCATCATAACAGGTTAAATTAGAGGCAATGCATAAATATGTTTCGTCCATCAAATCATTCAACAAATCTTCTAAAATGTGCATATTTCGGAAAGGCGTATCCATGAATAAGTGTGTCATCCCTGTTTTTCTAGCAGAGATTTCGAACTCTTTCAATTTGCGAATACGTTCTTTTCTTTCTCTTGGCAAATAGCCGTGAAATGCAAATTCTTGACCGTTAAAACCACTTCCTATCAGTGTCAATAAAATAGAGGAAGGACCAACAAGTGGAAGAACATGAATATTTTGTTGATGTGCCAAAGCGACTAAATTTCCTCCAGGATCTGCAATTCCAGGGCAACCTGCTTCGGAAAGTATAGCCATGTTATGCCCTTCGCGAACAATCTTCAGAAATTGATTCAAATTCTCATGTGGTGTCTTTTTATTTAAAATATAAAAAGTCGATTCGTCAATGGGAAATTCACGGTCTAATTTTCTCAAATAACGTCTAGCAGACTTCAAATCTTCTACTGCAAAAAATCTTAAATCCTTGGCAATGGCTATCACATCAGCAGGAATTACGTGAGAAGTGCCTTCACTTCCTAAAGTTGTTGGTAATAAATATAATTTTCCAGTTGCCATTTTACAATTGATTATTTTTAATTTTTTCGATAATTATTTCTGTTGCTTCATCTAACAAATCATACACATGCTCGAATCCTGCCTGCCCTCCAAAATAAGGGTCCGGAACTTCTGCATCGATATTGGAAATTTCATTTAGAATCAGTTTTACTTTTTTTCTGTCTGAATCAGTTTGAGACAACGCTAATACATTTTTTAAATTGCTTTGGTCCATCACATAAATCCAATCAAAAGCTTGAAAATCCTCTTGTTTAAATTGTCTAGCACGCAAAAAAGAAATATCTGTTCCACGTTTTTTTGCCGTTGCAGACATTCGATGATCAGGCGCATCTCCTGCATGTAACGCTGATGTGCCGGCAGAATCAACTTCCACTTTCAGATTGTTTTCACTCACTTTTTGGCGCAAAAGTCCATCAGCAAGCGGCGACCTGCAAATATTCCCTAAACAAACCATTAAAATTTTCATGGATGCAAAGGTAATGAGAATTTGGGAGATGGAAACAATAGCCCCAAGACATTAGACCCAAGACCCAAGACATTAGACCCAAGACCCAAGACATTAGACCCAAGACATTAGAAATTTCAAAAATCTATTAAATCTAACAATCCAATACCGCCGCAGGCAGACGCGCAGCGAATCCAATACCGCCGCAGGTAGACGCTAGCGAATCTAATAATCTAATAATCTAAAAAAATTACAATTTTAAGATATTAGGATTTTTAGCTAACTTCGCGCACTAGATTTTTATTGATAAGAACATGAATTACGACATTATAGTTATTGGAAGCGGACCTGGTGGATATGTTACTGCCATCCGTGCTTCTCAATTGGGTTTAAAAACTGCAATTGTTGAACGCGAATCATTGGGTGGAATTTGCCTTAATTGGGGATGTATTCCTACCAAAGCACTTTTGAAAAGTGCAAATGTTTATGAGTATCTTCAACATGCTTCTGATTACGGAATCACTGTAAAAGAAGGTTCTGCTGATTTCAACGCAATCATCGACAGAAGTCGTGGTGTAGCAAACGGAATGAGTAACGGAATCCAGTTCTTGATGAAAAAGAACAAAATTGATGTGATCAAAGGATCTGGAAAAATCAAAGCTGGAAAAAAAGTGGATGTTACCGCTGAAGATGGCACTGTAACTGAATATACTGCTGAAAAAGGAGTGATTTTGGCAACTGGAGCTCGTTCTCGTAAATTGCCAAACATTCCACAAGACGGAGAAAAAATTATTGGTTACCGTGAAGCGATGACTTTGAAATCTTTGCCAAAAAGATTGGTAGTTGTTGGTTCTGGGGCAATTGGTGTTGAATTTGCCTATTTCTACAATACATTGGGAACAGAAGTTACTATTGTTGAATATATGCCAAACATCGTTCCAGTTGAAGACGAGGAAGTTTCTAAACAAATGGAAAAATCTTTCAAAAAAGCGGGAATCAATATTTTGACAAACGCTTCTGTTGAAACGGTTGAAAAAACAGCTAAAGGTTGTGTCGTAACTGTAAAAACTGCCAAAGGTGAAGAAAAAATCGAATGTGATGTTGTTCTTTCTGCTGTTGGTATCGAGACAAATATCGAAGGACTTGGTTTGGAAGAAGTAGGTATCGCCACTGACAAAGGTCGTATATTGGTAAATGATTTCTACCAAACAAATATCCCAGGTTATTATGCTATTGGTGACATCGTTCCTGGTCCAGCTTTGGCACACGTTGCTTCTGCGGAAGGAATTATTTGCGTTGAAAAAATCGCAGGTCATCACCCTGAGCCATTGGATTACGGGAACATCCCAGGATGTACATACGCTTCTCCAGAAATTGCTTCTGTTGGAATGACTGAAAAAGCGGCAAAAGCTGCAGGATTGGACATCAAAATTGGTAAATTCCCATTCTCTGCATCAGGTAAAGCAAGTGCTGCTGGCGCAAAAGATGGTTTCGTAAAATTGATTTTCGACGCGAAATACGGTGAATTGCTAGGAGCTCACATGATTGGCGCAAATGTTACTGAGATGATTGCTGAAATCGTTGCTGTTCGTAAATTAGAAGTTACAGGTGAAGCATTGATCAAAACTGTTCATCCACACCCAACCATGTCTGAAGCAGTGATGGAAGCTGCAGCGGCTGCTTATGGGGAAGTGATTCATTTGTAAGGAGATATTAAGATTTTAGGATATTAGGATTTTAAGACTTTAAGATTTTTACTTCAGTTGGGTCGCAATGCATTGCGACCCAACTTTTTTTTAAATTTTCGCCCCAACTGTTTTTAAATTTGTGACCCAACTGCTAGTAAATTTGAGTAGCAACGGTTTCTTAAATCTTTTAGCGAAGCGGGTCCTTTCAAATAAATAAAAATTCAAAAGCTCAATCGAAAGGTTGGGCTTTTTTTTTCGGTTTTGAATTGATTTTGAGCTTAAGTAGGAATCGTTTACTTATATTCATTTGCAACTAGGAATAACCTGCAGCTTTTGGCAATTCTAAATGCTATCACTCTAACATTTTAACGATTCAATAATCCAATAATCAAAAATATCAAACGAGTTTATTTATAATTGTAAATGGGTTCAAGAAAGTAAAAAAATGTATATTTGTTAAACAATTCACAAATACCACGAAATGAAGTACTTTTTCCTATTATTACTGATGATTTCTACTAGTGTTGTAACTTATTCTCAAAATGATAGAAAAGTTGCTATTCTAGATATGACTGCTCGAAACGGAGACAGTGGATTTTCAAGAACTTTGTCTGCGATCAGATTACTACAATTGGCTGGCGTACCTTTCGATACAACTTCAAATTTAACTTTAGCGCTGACTTATCCAGTTGTACTTACTGCTACAAGAATTCAAAATGGCGCTTTAACTACCACTGAAATTTTTCAATTGGAAAATTATGTTTATCAAGGTGGAATTTTATTGACGTCTGAATTGAAAGAATCTCAAATTTATAATCTTTGTGGCGTCAGCGATGCTACCTCCAACTCGGAATTATACCGAATTATCTGGGACACAACTTCTAATCCTTCCTATTTTGACATGATAGATGATTCTTTAGAAGTAACAGTTTCGTTGGGAAGACAAATAGATGGTCCTAATTTTTCAAGCAAATATTATACTTTAAGCACAGGAACAGCCTTGGCGCATTATGAAGATGGAACCGTGGCTATGGTAAAAAATGCTTTTGGTGATGGATTTGCATATTCGTTAGGACCTGATTTTAGAGATGTTGTTATTAGAAATTCTATTAATCAAGATGTGAATGCGCATAGAACTTATAACAATGGATTTGAGCCAACTACTGATGTTTTTGCATTTGTAATTAGAAACATTATTAGAAAACACATTTCAAATACAGTTTATAAATATACTGCACCAAATAATTATTCATCTGTTGTCATGATAACACATGATGTTGACAGCAAAACATCTTACGATACTTTGGCAAATTTTGCCATTTTTGAAAATCAAAGGGGAATCAAAACGCAGTATAATTTGACAACCAATTACATACCTAATAGTTGGATTTCAGACCTATATATAGGAACGGGTGCACAAGTTGAGTTTTTGCAAAGTAAAGGTCATGCCATAGCATGTCATTCAGTTGGTCATTTTCCAGATTTTGGAGACAGCGAAATTTTTCCATTTGGAACCTTGGGCAATGATTCGAGCAATTATCATCCATTTTATAACGGAATTAATACCATCAACGGTACTATTTTAGGTGAACTAGAGGTTTCAAAAAATCTAATTGAAAATGATTTCAATGTTGATATAAAAAGCTTTCGGTCAGGACATTTGGCCTATCCAGATTCATTGATACTAGGATTAGAAATGTTGGGTTATGAATTTAATTCATCCTACGCAGCCAATGATGTACTTACGGGTTTTCCCTTTTATGCCATGAAAACACAATCTTTTTTAGCAGAACAATCAACTGTTTTAGAACTTCCAATTACCATTTCCGACATATTTCCGGAACAACCTATTACTATTGATAATTACATGAGTAAAGTACAAATTTGGGCAGATGCAACACGCAGATATGATAGAAATAATGCTTCTACAGTTTTATTAATTCACCCAAATAGAAATTATAAATTAACAGCTCAAGAAGCTTATTTAGATTTACTTCCTGAAACGATGAAAGGAATGTCGTTTGAAGCTTTTGGCACTTTTTGGAGAAAAAGAGATTCACTGAAGTATCATTCAGAATTGCAAAATAATACGCTTACAGTCACAATGGATAACGAATATGACAACTTACTTTCATTTGTAATTGACACTTTATCCTTGAATTCCATTTCGTTTTTTGACATGAATGGAAATCCAATCGTGATGAATTCGCAACCTTTTGGTACATCACAAAAATTATACTTTCAAGAGGATCCTAGTTTAGTTGCTGAAATTATTGAAAAAACCAATCCGTTGAATTTTTCGGTTTTCCCAAACCCAACGGGCGGTATTTTAAATGTAAATGTTGAAGGAAATTATTCAGATTTAGAAGCTACCATTTACAGTATAGATGGTCAACAAATTTCAGAACCTGAAAAATTTAATAACACTTCATTTACCATTAATTTGAGTCAAAAAAGTATTAAATCTGGAATGTATTTTATTCAATTAAAGACCGAAGGAAAAATCAATAATAAACGTTTTATTTTTATACCAAAATAGAAATAATTCGATTTTAAACATTAAAAATCAATCATTTTTCCCTATTCAACATCATGGTTTCTGCGGCAATTCTTCCAGTTTTAAGTGCTGCATTGATGGAGCCATTTAACAAGTGATCTCCACAGATAAATAATGATTCTGTCATTTGAATATCTGAACTTTTTAGGTCATTTACAACGCTATTTTGATTAGGTAACGCGTATTGAATTTTGTAAGTTTTTAGCATTTTCCAATTTAAAACTGTGTCTCCTAACCAAGAAAGCAATTCTTTTTTCATGTTTTCAGCGATTTTTTCATCCTCTACATCTAGAATACCATTGCATGAAACAGAAATCAATACTTTGCCTTCGGGAGCATAATCTGCCGATACATTGGAAATTACTGTAAGATTGGTCACCCACTTTCTTTTTTCTGAAGCGTTTAAGACCACTATTGCTTTTTTGATAGGAGCTTCTGATGCTTCGAAGTATACATTGGTAACTTGCTGTTTCTCGTTATTCTGTTTTGGAAAAAATCTTTGGCTCAATTCATCGGCGTTGGTAGCAATTAAAACCTGAGAAGCTTCGAAACAATTCCCATCTTCAGTATAAACTTTATTGTCGATGATATCCACTACTTTTTGATTGAACAAAAAACAATCTTCAGGTAATTTTGAAGCCATTTGTTTCGGAATTTCTTCCATTCCGAGGGCAGGAATCGCTGCGTCACCCTCTGAAAACATTTTCATTACAAAGTCAAAAATTCGACTGGAAGTTTGAAGTTTATTTTCGAGGTAAATTCCAGACATGAAAGGAGCATAAAATCGATTTAACATTTTAGAACTGAATCCATATTGCTTGATTCTTTCGATGCTCGTACTTTCTGGTTGATTGAAAATTTCATCAATACTCAATTTTTGCAAATTCTTTTTGAGTAAAAAAGTCAGCAATTTATCTTTCAATGAACCAACAGGTGCAAATAGCGTAGAAAAAAGGGCTGAAGGTCGACGAAATGGATCTGACACCTCAAAACTCCCACCATCAAATAGAACGTGTGCTCCTGGCAACATCTTTTGAAGATTTAAAGCTTCGAAATCTAAAATTTTTTGGGCCTCTGGATATGCTGTCAATAAAACTTGGAATCCTCTATCTAAACGAAAACCTTGATGCAAATCAGTTTTAATTCTACCTCCTGGCCTTTCGCTTGCTTCTATTAGAAAAACCTTACGACCTTTATTTTGTAAATGTATTGCTGCTGCAAGTCCGGAAATTCCAGCGCCTATTATTATTACATCTTTTTTCATGATTGTGATATTGTCTTGTTAATTGAAAAAGGCTGATTTTCTAGCTTAGTCAACATTCTTATCCCCTTTTTGTTCAGTGGATTCACACTTTTTACCATTTTTTGAAACGCCTAACTTGCATCCATTTTCAACCAAATAATTTCTTATCAATAAGGTGTTTATTTTTGTAAACAGTTAAATTTAAATTTACAAAAAAAACCGAATGAAAATTGTTCATCCGGCTTTCTGAATAAATCAAACTACATTTTATTACGGCAAGTCATTGATTAAAGTGACCAATGCTGTTTCACTAATTGGCGAAAAACTAGGCATGGTCATAATTTCATTGGCATCCACTGTTTGAGGAAGAATCGCATAATTCAATTGACCATCAACAATGGTAATTGCAATCACGTGGATTTCCAATCCAATCGGAATCAAGCCATAGTGTTCAGAGAAATATCCATCTGCTGTGAAGACGTCCAAAGAAGCCAATGCCGTTGGTTCGCCATCATAAGTGATATAAACATTCGCATTAGAATTATCAAATCCTGAAGGCAACTTCACTTTGATTGTTGTTTTTGGTCTTGGGTCGTCATAAAAGCGGTCAACATTTGTCCAGCCCCAAGAATCATCAAAAAAGGCGTAAGTGGTACCCAAGGAATCCTGATTGAAATTAATTGTATCAGTCGTCAAATCCCAAGTCAAATTATCATTGCCATCAATAATACCATCAAACAATTGCATCCCTGCGTCAAGATTGAATGTTGGCACTTCAATGAACACACCTGCATTGGTGCTCAATTCTTGACCGTTTTGTGTAATTCTCAAGTAGTACTCCCCTCCTGAGACAAGTGGCGCTAAATCTCCATTTGGCAAAATACCCATTGTTGGTTTATTGGCAAGAACCATTGTTCCGCGATCGAATATTTCTACTAGTTCGATATTCACATTCCCAGATACTGTTTGCCCATTGGACCATATCAAACCATTTGGTAAAATTGTCACTTTCGTACCTCTAGATCCAATAATTGTTGCACCCAACGTCGCATTTACTGTAAAGTTTTGTTTTAACTGATTCACTTTTGAACTGTGAAAATCTTTTAAATCAGTCGAACTATTAGTTGGTGGTGTGGGTATAACTTCTTTTTTACATGCTGTTGTTAAACCGATAACAACTAAAGCAACTGAAACGATTATTTTTTTCATGGCTAAGTAATTTAAATTCTGTTTAAATACTATTCGCAAAATGAAAGGTTGCTTCGATGCTGAATTTTAGAATATAAGATTCGCTGCGCTTCTGCCTGCGGCGGTATTGGATTATTAGATTATTAGATTATTAGATTGTTAGATTGTTAGATTCGCTGCGCGTCTGCCTGCGGCGGTGTTGGATTATTAGACTTTTAGATTTTTGAAATTTCTAATGTTTTGGGTCTAATATCTTGGATCTAATGTCTTGATTATAATGTCTTTTTCTAATATCTAAAAACATCATTCATCACCCTACCTGTTGAAGTTGGAACTTTGAAATTCAACAATTCTGCCACTGTGTTAGCGATATCAACTTGTTCGTAGTATGTTTCACAAGTATAATTTTTTTTAAAATCTGGTCCAATTGCGAAAAATTCAATGTGTCTGCAGCCCTCACAAAGATCTCCGTGCGAAATATAACCATCCGCATGGCCTGCCGAATGACGACCATGATCATTCGTTACAATTAACGTCGTTTTATTTTTATATTTAGGATTATTTTGCAACATTTTCCAAAAATCATGGATGTATTTGTCGGTATCTAGAATTCCTTGCAAATAAGCAATAGAATCTGCAGCATGACCCGCAACATCAGGCTGTTTGAAATTAACAATCGCCAGTTTTACTGCATTGTTTTGAATAATTGTTTTTAAGTGATTAAAGGTTACGCTGTCTTCTCTATATCCAGTGAATAGTCCATTTACTCCACAGTCGGTGGATGGTTTGAATTTCCCATTCCAAAGTGGATCAACACAATCAGAAAGGATTTCTAATTTATCTTTAGAGGCAATAACCCAAGATTGAATGTTGGGACTTTTTGATTTTTGTAACCAATATTGAAAAACTGATGGATTGGTTGGCAGTTGCGTTCCGGCATTGTTTATACTTTCATAAACACCTGTGCACATTGCTTGATGACCTGAGCAAGTGAAAGTAGTACCATTGTTGTAAAAATTACTACAAAAGACCCCTTCCTTCAGCATTTTCGAACGATATGGAATAAATTGTCGAGTTGAATATCCCCAAGTTTCGGAAAATCTCGCACCATCAACGACAATTACAAATACATTTTGAGTTTTGTAGGCTTGTTTAGAAATCTTTTCTTTCTCACAAGCGCCAAACATCAAGAACACTGCAAATACAAAAGTAAATGTAGAAATCGAAAGTATTTGGTTTGTTTTCATATTTGCTTTTTGATATTAATAGGTATGAATTCAATTTTCTATTTTGTAAAATTCCTCCTAAATTATTGAAAACTTTGATTTGCTTATTTCAAAAGATTACTAATTAAACAGACCAAACCTTAATGAAGTTTTTGACAAAAACAATCACTTTTCACCCAAATCGATAATAAACTCGACTGAAGCGCCATCTTCATCGAAATACCTAATTTGACCTGATAATTGGTCAATTAATCCTTGCATAATGGAAATTCCAAATGAATCACAAGTATCAATTTGCGCCAAAAAATCAGCACCAAAACCTTTACCATTGTCACAGTACTTGATTTTCAAATCATTATTTTCTGTTTCAATCTCCAAGCAAATACTATTTCCATTCAAATCTTCAAAGGCGTGTTTGAGTGAATTATTAACCAACTCAGTAATAATCAAACCGATTGGAATTAGGAAATCAATTCCTTTATTAACTTCCACCGCCTTGATGTTGAAATCAATATTTCTACCTGATATGATGGGTTTAATAATTTGCTGCAAGTAATTTTCTATCGAAATTGATTGCACTTGTTCAGCTTGGTAAATTGCTTCGTACGCGCGTGCGATAGATGATATCGAATCTTCAATTTCATGGGTATCAATCAAGCCATTTTTTGTTTTCAATCTCGCAATACTTAGCAACAGTTGTAAATTATTTTTCACCCTGTGGTGTACTTCTTTCAAGAAAAAATCACGTTCGGCTATAGCTTTTTGAAGTTGAATTTGCAATTCTCTTTCTTCGGTAATATCTACATGGCAACCAATTGCTCTCAAAGGTTCACCGTTTTCAGACCATTTTACAACTTTTCCATTACATCGAACCCAAACAGTGCTACCATTCTTGTGATAATATCTCACCACTGAATTAAAAGGC
Source organism: Crocinitomicaceae bacterium (assembly GCA_044361165.1). GTDB lineage: Bacteria > Bacteroidota > Bacteroidia > Flavobacteriales_D > Crocinitomicaceae > JAQVCM01. The sequence continues at coordinate 12,771 of JBIKJE010000038.1, forward strand.
ACTTTTCCTTTGGAAACAATATGATCTGTAAAGGATTGGTACATATGTGGCAAATCTTCTTGAAAGGCAATCGCTTTCCAGGAATCAGGTGAATTTTCCATCTCATGATCTGCATAACCGAACATTTCTTTGAATCTTGGACTCAAGTACTCTTCATTTGTAGCAATACTCCAATCCCAAAATCCAGCCAATGAACTTTCCAAAGCACTTTCGCTTAGGAAATTCAAATCTTCTATTTCTGAATATTTTCTCATGAATATATTTTAAATTTAGATTTTCCAACCAAAAGTCTACTTCAAAACTTTGCCATTGAAAAATTCACTATAGAATTCTGAAGTACCGTAAAAAAGTGTACCTCCTTCGCATTTAAATCAATTTTATGCAATTTAAAAGCTTTCAATCTACAATTAAAACAAAAGTTAATATTTTGTTCTTAAGCCATTAATCAATTTAAGCATTAAAATTAAAAAATTAATTTAAAATTCAACTATTTTTTTTAGAAATATTATTCGTGAAAAGACTAAAAGACAAAAAGATAACTTTCAAAATCTCTCAAAAGAGATAAAATTGAATTTGACAAGGAAAATGGGAATTTTAGTTTGAATTTTCCCAATCACTTTTCGTGAGTTCAAACCAACAGGTGGAATCACCTTCATAGTCGAATATTTCAATGAATTTAAAACCCAATTTACCTAGCACATGCATCGAGTTTACATTTTCAGGGTGTGTAATTGCGTAGATAGATTGAATCTGCAACTTTTTAAAAGCATACTTCAAAATAGCGTTGGATGATTCTGTTGCGAAACCTTTTCCCCAATGTTTTTGCTTAAATCTGTAGCCTAACTCGTAAAAGCGAGTGTGATTATTCAATGATTCTTTGAAATACTTAAGTCCACACCAACCTATACATTCCTTCGTTTCTTTGTCAACAACTGCCCAACGTGCAATACCGTTTTCCTGATACTGATGTAGCAACATTTTAATTACTTTCAATATCTCATCCATAGATTTAACTGGATTATTCTCTATATAACGATGTACCTCTGGGTCGGAATCAAGTTCAAATAAATCTTCTTGATCTTCTACAGACAACTCTCTCAAAAAGAGGCGTTCTGTTTCTAAAATTAATTCCATTTTAATTAACTCACAAGTATAATTAATTCTTCTTTTGTCAACTTATGTTTTTTCAAAAATTATTAAGCCAAATACAAATAAAGGCTGAATTCTTTTTTATGTTAAAGTCTTCAAAACAAAGCAAACAAAATTAATTGTCTTTGATTTCAATTTCGGTTTTCTTACTCTGCGATTTTTTGCTGAAAAATTCAAAAAAACAACCTATTTGAAGGAAATCTCTGCCTGTTTCATCATTTATTTTATAGTCAAATTGATGTAAATAGCCTATTTGTAAAAGTATAGTTTCGTTTGGTTTATAACTAAATGCTGCCAATATTCTATTGCGCTCAAAATAAGGTTCAGAATCTGTAAAAAAGATTTCATTACTCAGGTTAAATTGAAAAGGTTGAAATTCATTTTTTTCTTTTCCAAAGGAATAAATCAAACCCAATCTATATCTAAATCGGTTCCTGTATCCGTTCGAGGTAAATCTAAATTCGGACCGATATCTTTGCTCGATCTTGATTAGTCCAACTGTTTGAGATAAAATAACTTGTGGCCATATCCTAAGCTCATTGTTATTTTTAGGAAGGACAAAATCACCTCCTTCTTTGTAAGTTTGATAATTTCCTGATCCTAAGGATAAAGTTAAATTTTTCAAAGGTTTATAATTAAATCCTCCTTTTACTTCATGATAATGAAAATCATTATACATTTTCAGAGATCTCACTTGAGCTTCTCCAAAAAAACTCCAATTGCTATTCAAATTATATTTAGCATTGAGAATATTCCAAGAACCTAGTTCAAATCTTTGCGAAAAGGTGGAAGTTACAGCTATATTGAAAATAAAAACAAGAATCCTTTTTTTCATTGGTCATCTTTTTGATTTTCTTCTTTTTTTTCAGTTACTGAAAATGAACTTGAAAAAAAATGAGAATTGGGAATGGTAATTATTTCACTATTGGGAGATTTGATGTGCACAAAAAAATAGTTCAGTTCCACTACTGTGCCCTCATAATTATAATCTTTGTGTAATATTCTGACGTAATCGCCCAATTTGACTGGATGATTAAAGAAAATCAATATACTGGATGTAATATTTGATAGCAGGGACCATTGCGCAAAAAAAGCGATTCCTAGCGCTGTCAAAATGGAACTTGCGAAAAGGGCTATTTGGCTTTGTTTAAAACCCCAAACGCCTGTCAAAATAATTATTGCTGTCATGGTAGTAAAAAGCTGAACTGCACGAATCGCCATCTTTCTTCTTCCTCTTTCAAGTTTTGTTTTCTTTAAAAAATTATTGATTATCGTTTTAAAAATAAGATAAAGCGCGATGTAAATCCCCAAAACAATCAAAGTTTCAATAATCTGAATATGTAACGTTTTCATCCTATAATCTTTACATTAAAGTTGTTCTTTTTTATTCTTCTCAAACCGATTGTTAGCTGAAATGTTTGCAATTAGATTCACAAAAATTTACAAAATTCAATCAGAAATTAATTAGCTACCACCCTAAATCCCAAATCATCACCATGGTAATCAGGCACATTTGTTCCTCTTCGCGCAGCGCGACAAAATCTGGAAGCAAAAAACCAACTTGCGCCACGAATGGGGTGATAAATTCCTTTGGCTGGCCCTTTTGGATTGGTTTGGGGTTCGGTAGAATATGGAGCATAAAAATCAAAGCACCATTCCCAAACATTTCCATGCATATCATAGAGCCCAAAGGCATTTGGTTCAAAACTTCCCACTGGCGATGTTTTCTTCCTGAAAATACCTTTCTCTCCTTTGTTGTAGGAATAACTGCCATCAAAATTGGCTTGGTCAGTACTGATATTATTGCCCGTGTAAAATGGCGTTGTTGATCCAGCTCGGCAAGCATATTCCCATTCAGCTTCAGTTGGTAAACGACAATCAATCCAAGCAGCAAATGCACTTGCTTCATCCCAAGTTACATGAATTACAGGTCTATTTCCACGACCAAAACCATCGTCGCTCGGCTTAATTCTTCTTGTTGCATCACAAAACAAATCATATTGTTCAAATGTAATTTCAAATTTACTCATCTTGAAAGCACTGACTGTAACCTGATGTTGCACTTCGTCAGCGTAACGATCAACTTCAGTTGTCGGACTCCCCATAGTAAAAGTACCCGCTGGAATTTCGACAAATTCAATGGTTGGTTTAGTTTGAGAAAACACCAATGAAACTTGAAACATTAAAATGAATAATAGGACAATTGAATTTTTCATGGCAATTTGAAAAGTTTAATTTTAGCTTAATAATTCGATTTGAACAAGTCACAAATCTAAATACAAAATAGGAATAATTTTATCAACATGCCCTATTTAAGTAAATTGATAGTTGGATGTTATTCTTTAATCAACTTTTTCATTTTACTTTCCCCGTTTGAAAAATTGATTTTTGCAACATAAATCCCATTTTGGAAATCTGATAAGTCGATAACAACTTGGTCAATAATATTAGATTTTGTCCAAATAGTTCTTCCAATTTGATCGATTATTTCTAGAGAATAATTTGTTTCGGGAACAAAAATATTGATCAGCCGATTTGATGGATTTGGATAAATCTTTATTAAAATATTTTCTGCACCCTCATCAACCAAACTAGAGGTTTGACTGCAAAGGCGATTCAAAAAATCTAAGCTTTCAAAATTATAATCGCTGTAAAATTTATGTTCTGCATTGGAAGCTGAGATTTGACTCAAAACCTCCAGTCTTTGTTCATTTGTGAGTCCTGCCAAACTCGAATAAAGCGCAGGCGTTGCCAGAATATGATTTTTAATGGTGTCAGAGTGCAATGCGTAATTTTCACTGTTCAACTGACCATTGCTCGCTAATTGATTAAAGATTGCAATTGATGTCGCAGCAGAAACACCGGGAATTCTAGCAAATCTTTCTGGATAAATTGGCTGCTTATCGATTATTTTATAGTCGTGACATATCCCTCTCGCTTCCAATGTTGAATCATTTTGCCATGCTTCATAATTACCCTCAGCGCCAACTTCAGCATTATCATCAAACTTGGCCATGCGAAAAGCAAAAGGATTATCGCGAACGCCAAAAATTGCTTGAACTGATGACGCACAATAGGAAATTCCTGCTTTGTAATTCAATGCATAGGAAGTTGCAGCAGAAAATGATCCGCCGTTGCTCATTCCCACTGAAAATTTAGGAACAAGAGGTGATAAATCGCCGCGATTGATAAAAGTATCGGTAATAATTTTGATATTCTGATAATCAATCCCATTTACAGTATCCATTGGAAATCCTTGCCATCTCAATTTTCCATCACCATTTAAGTCCGAATTCAAGGTGATTTCTTCTGCTTCGGTAACGATAATAGCAAAAGTATCAGCAATTGCGCGATTTACAAAACTTCTGTATTCCACCGTTGTTATCCAATTAGAAGCGGAACCACTCGTGCCGTGAAATAGATACAACAAACCTTTAGGATTTGGCGGAAAAAAAGAATACACGTTCTTCAAATTGTCGGCTCCCATAATTTGTTCATAATTGATATTGTAGGCCAGCATATTTGCAATTTGTGATGTCACAGTAACATCTTGATTTGGCATAACAAGCGTTGTGTGCCATTCATTTGGATTGGTCAAAAATGGTGAATCGCCATTCCAAGAGGAAAAAGTTTTGGTGTCATCATAAGCTTCGCACCAAATATGAACCGTATCGCCCACTTGATAAGAACCGGAACCATATCCACCATTGACAGTTAAATTGTGAAATTGCGCTTTTAATCCGTTGGAAAAAAGAAGGACCATGATTAAAATGGGTAAATGTTTTTTCATACTATTTATTTTATATTTTACCAACCGCTTGAAAATCAGATTTTTTAAAACTATACTTTTTCAGATGATATTAGTTATGATAAACCCATTTTGCAGTTTTTCATTAAATATCATTATTTTTTTTTCCTGGTTAAAATCTTTTTGTTCTACTAATTCAATTTTAAATCCAAGATTTTGATCTGCAAGAAATTGCTTCAATTTAGGAATGGTACTTTTCCCCATTCCATGAAATTTTAGCACTTCTTTCTCACTGAATTGAGCAAGAATAGCGATCGTTTTAATTCCATTGCTTTCAAGTGCTCGACGAGCTGGTGCACTCAAATGGGACAAAAAATCATCCTTGGATAAACGATTATTTTCACAAATTGGACAAACAGGACAAATTGAACTTTTATAAAATTGATGTCCGTTTACACAAATTTTTAAAACCTTTTTATTCTCCATTTTGTTAACATGATTAATCAAAGTTCATTATTTAGTAAACTTTTTGGATTCTATTTTTTTAAAAATCGGTTAGTTTATTCCCTTTTTTATCAATAGCGTATTTCCTCGCATCCAATTCCACTTTCGCCTTTCCATTTTTAAAATCATGACACCAATCATACTTAAAAGGTATCAAAATATTTCCAGCCTTATCGATAAATCCATATTTCCCATTTAATTGAGCGGCTGCAATTCCTTCCGAAAAAGATTGAATGTAGTCATATTTAAATGGAACGATTTGCGCTCCTTTGTCATTGACAACGCCCCATTTTCCGTTTAACTTCACGGGAACAATTCCATCAGAAATGGATTCAATTTGCTCATATTTTAAAGGAATGATTTCCTTTCCAGTTGGGTCAATGATTCCCCATTTGTCATCCAATTCTACCATGGCAATTCCCTCAAAAAAATTGGTCACACTGTGATATTTCAAAGGAATAATTTCAACCCCAGATTTATTAATAAGTCCTTGTCTTCCATCTAATTCAACGCTAGAATAACCTTCTGTAAAACCCAATGCAAAATCATACTTCGGTTGAATAACTACCTTGCCTGTTTTATCGATAAATCCAATTTTTTCATTGATTTTAAAAACCGCCATTCCTTCAGAAAAACTCTCCAAATCTTCGTATTTACCTAACGGAATCACGACATTTCCAGCTTTATCGATAAAACCAAACTTTTCTTTTATTTGAACCAAGGCCAAGCCTTCGGAAAAATCATTGGCAAAATCATATTCAAGTTTCACGACTACTTTTCCAGATTTGTCAATGAATCCCCATTTATCTGCGATAGCTACGCGCGCAAGATTCTCAGAAAAACCAGCAGTAAAATCATATTCAGGTTTGATGACCACATTCCCAGCTTTGTCAATATAACCGCGTTTTCCATCCATCCTGATCATCGAAAGTCCATCGGAAAAATTTGCCGCTCCCTTGAATTGCAATGGAATAACTAATTTTCCTGTTGAATCGATAAAACCCACTTTCCCATTCATTTTTAATACTGCCAAACCTTCGTGAAAATCATTGATAGAGACATCACCTAAAGCTTTATTCTCTGTAACAACAACATTTCCTGCGTTGTCTTTTAAACTGTAATTTCCTTTTTCATCTTGAAAGAGCATCAAATTCTGCGTATTCGCTTGTTCATTTTGTGCATGATTGCAAGAACTTAAAATCGTTACAAAAAATAAAGTGAAAATGATTTTGAAAAATTTCATAGGATTTCTATTTACAAGTTTCGTTCAAATGTTCGATTAAAGCAATATTTATATTATTCGAAAACAATTTTTTTAGTGAGTAAACCATCACTAGATTTAAGTGATACAAAGTATAAACCACTTGGATATTTGGAAATATCAATTGCGATTGAATTTTGTTTTTTCAATTCAAAGTTATTGTAAATTTCTCTTCCTAATTGATCAACAATTTCAATCTGAGAAAAAAATGTTGCGTTTTTATCTAGCTCAATATAAAGGGTTTGTTTCACTGGATTTGGGTAAACTCGAACAGAATTTTCGTTTATTTGATTTTCATTAATTCCAATGTTTTGTGCGCAAATAACCGAGTTTGAATTTGAATTTTCGATGATTCCAAACGGTGTTAGCGTATGACTTGCAAAACCAACAAAACTGCTTGGATAAAAAATACATCTATAGGCTAGATTTTGTGTTGGCGTTGCACTCTGAGTAATAATTCCAGTTGGCGTTAGAGGATTGATATATTTCCAAAGTGGATTTCCTAAAGAATCTATTTCAGTAAAAATTCCATTGGGACCGTTACAAAAAATCACATTTCCGTTTGAAAGTTGTTGTGCGCCCGAAATGTTTTGCGCGTAGAAATTATTTTCATTGTTTCCGTTGTAAATCCATGAAGTTGAACTCGGTGAATATGGCAAAGACGCTGTATAATTAAAGCCCTCAACTGGAGTTTTAATAATTTCAATGGTTGAATAATTTCCGCCGGTTCGTCCATTTCCATTGTTAAAAATCATTATTCCGTTTTGATAAGGTAAATCACTTTCTATCCAAGTTGCATTGTGTTGTCCAAATAATTTTTGATCTGCAACATTTCCATTCTCATACGCTTGCGGATTTCCCCAACGATACAATAAATCTCCACCCTTTCCGGAGTTTCCCCCAACATGACCGGCTGCTTGTGCCGTTGCAGTACTGTGGTCAATGATCCAAATTTCATCAAAGGAATGAGAGCTGACAAGTATTTGGTCTAAACTCGCATTGTAGTCAATTGAGTTCATGTGAATCCAATCTTTGCCAATTGTTGTGTTTGCACTCGCGCTGTAGTTCACATTAATCAACTGTGGACTAGAAGAAACTGTACCAAAATTTGATTTCGTATTGTCAAAATCTTGCACCAAATGATCCCACAAATGCCATTCCCAGACAATCACACCGCCAGTTGCGCCAACGGGTTGAATTTCAACTATTTTTTCACTCCAAACCATTGTTGTTGTCAAAGCAGGATTTCGTCCTTCGGCAACAGCTTCTTCAAATGTTTTAGATTCCCAAACTATTGCCAAAACATTTCCATTAGGTAGCGCTTTGATATCGTGGTGCTGACATTCGGTCGTATCAGAAATCACATAACTCCAAGTTACCGTTGCGTCCCAGCTGATTTTTTCAATAATTCCACCTTTTCCACCTGCATTGAAAGTAGAATTGTTCGTATTTCCAGCTCTTAACAACGTTCCGTCTGGCAATATATAACACGATTGACCAGGTTTATAATTACTTGGCCAAGTTTTGACTTGCTCGCCACATTTGTCAATTAAAAAAGTTGTTGTACTTCCTAAAGGCGCAAATAAAACATAACCATTATCTAAAGTGCCAGCATCGTGTTGATTAAGTCCAACTGTGATTTGCTCAAATGAATTTGTCGCAAAATAAAACAGGAAAAAGAATGTGTAAAATAATTTCAACATGCTGTATAATTGTTAGATTCAACTAATGAAAGAAATTTCACTTTGAATAAAACAACGACCGAGAAATAAATATCTTTCTTTCACAAGAATTTATCAGACTAAAAGTACTCAAATTATTTCGGTTCAAATAATTTTTGAATCGAAATTGAGTAATGACCTTAATTGTTATCAAATCAAGAATTTACTTTATATTTATTGAAAGCTAAAATACTGACTTCAAATGCCTATTTTATTTTGAAATTTTCGTTGGGAAAACATTCTAAAAGGCCCAATCAAATATACTTAAAAATCTATACACCTACTATATACCTGCTGTAATTCGAGAATATTTTTTTAATTAGCATTGTAATTAGCAATGAAACTATAAAGATGAAAGATGATACTGAAACATAGTATAAAAATGAACTTGGCGTATATGAAAAATGCATTTTTTGTTTGATTGTTTCCAGAAAAACAATAAATATTCCATGAATAAAAAATATACCAAAGCTGTTTGCTGCGATAACTTTCAAAATTTTGAGATTACTGTTTTCAAATCGATTTAAAAAAATCATAAAAAAGAAACATAAAAGAATTTTTTGAAACATCATTAAATCAACGCCTCCAAAAGTAAAGGGATTTTTATGATAGTTTCCTATTTCTCCGATAGATGCCTGAAAAATAGCTAAAAACAGTGCGGTACCTAAAAAATAAAACTCTTTTCCTTTTAATACGGCCAAAAGTACATCTTGTTTTTCTGAGAAAATAATACCAAACAAAAAAATTGGCAAAAAGTAAAAAACATTGTGAAAAACGGATAGAAAATTGTAATCGACTCCCCCAATTGGTTTATGAATAAAAATGGAACAAATCAAAAGAAAAAGCGAAATTAAAATTGAGGTTTTCAAATTGAATTTCAAAAATCTAATAAAAAGCGGAGACATGGCAAAAATGATCATGACGAAAGGTATGTACCAATATCCAATATAACTGTTACCAATCCCTGTTAAATAATGTTGTAAAAAGGGAAAGGACAATAATTTATCATATTGAGTTGAAAAATCATTTATTGACAAAACACTTTTTATCAATATTTTGACAATCAAAATCAATATTGGAATTGTCGACAAAACAAGATATGGCACTAATACATATTTTGCTTTTTTTATCATAAAATCTTTATAATCAAATTTTTTATAAAAAATATGTTGAAACAAAAATCCCGAAATAAATACAAAAAATGTCGTTCCTCCATGTATTAGGTTATTCATTGTGTTTCCTGCAATTGAATTATATTCAAATCCAGCTACTTTCATGCAATGTCCAAAAACAATGAATATAATTGAAATGCCTCTAAAATAGTTTATTGCATTTATATACATAAATTTATTTTAATTAAAACTTTCAAATGGCAAATGACCTTGCGGTACTTCTTACTTTGAACGTTAAAAGTATATCAAACTAAGAAACTAGGTGTAAATATAGACATAAAATATCTTTAGTTAATGTTCTTCACTATGGTCTCAATCATATTTTGAAAAAGTTGTCGATTTTCATTATTCGTGCTTAGTAAATCAAAGCCAATAAAGTGTTTTTAACTTCACATAATATCTATTGTAAATATTCAATATTTAATTTTTTCGATTCCAAGGTGATCAAAGAAGCTTTCAAATCAGCAAATCAACAACAACCGCTTCTCTCCTCCTCTTTCTTCCGGTGCGCGATGAATACAAGGCAAACTTGCACTTTCTGGATAATCTACCGCCAACCGCCACAAGTTTCCGATTCCAAGATTTGTGATTTGCGCGGCTGGTTTCGCTTGATAGTGTAAATCAAAGAAATTTTCAGTCAAAAAAGCATCAAAATCTTCCTCTTTTCCGTGAAATAATTTTCTGAGTTCCGCTTTGATTTCTGGAATAAGCACTTTTTGTTCTGCTTCCGAATTTGAAATTAATTCGCTCGCTGCTCCAAAATAAGTACACAAAAATGTGGCTGTTGGTATCGGTGAACGATCGACATGGTAAGAGTAAACATCGGTTGGGAAAAATGGAAAGCTGTCATCACGTTCATAAAACTCAATGATATTGAGCGACGGCGAAGCACCATAATCTTTCAAAAATTCATAATCTTTCAAAAGAATTTCACGCGCCAAATCGCCTTGTGTGCTTAATTTCAAATTGCGTAATTCATCCAAATCGATTTCTTCCAAATTATCTGTAATTTCAAACTTATCGACGATTTCAGCAAAATCACCTTCTAAAGTTCGTTCCCAACAAATGGCATTCATTTCTCCTAAAAAATGCGTTGAAACAAGCGCTTCGAAACTTGAAACTGTTTGGATTTGACTAGCAAAAGGCGATAAATCTTGTTTCATGGAAGAATTAATTTATGATTGATTTTCTCTTTGTCAATCTTATTTCACGAAGTTAATATTTATTCAATCATCCTCATTTCAAATCTACCAATCCGACCTTTCGATTTATATTTGCGCGCATGAAATACTCCAGATTCGTTTAGTATTTCCCAATCACCTTGCCAAGAACCAGTATTTTCATCCCAATAACCATCGTAAAGCACTTCGTGTCCATAACTTGACCCATCAACGATTAATTCCCTGTTTTTATCATAGTGAAATGCATAAGGATATTTCTTTACAAAACTTATATGATCGTTATCAATAAATCCTTTAACACTTGACAATTCGCCAGTAACCTCTGCATAATCTTCCTCCCAAACGGTTCCTGTAAAACTGAAATTTTTATCAATTTCAACTTCAATTCTAAAGGGAAAAGGGATTTCATTGCCCTCAAAATCAAAAGAGAAGTAATTCCCGTGATAAGTGCGCTTCATGCCGGCTTTATTATCAATTTAAAAACTGAAAGTAAAATCAACTTTTAACTGAATTCAATTTGTGGTAGTAAAGGTATGACACGGCTAAAATTGCGAAAATGACTAATGGCATAAATGTTTGTCCACTGATTCCGTCTACTGCGCCGTGACTAATTGTGGCGAAAATAAAGTCAAATGCAAACCCCGCGTAGGCCCATTCTTTCATTCTCTTTGGAACTTGAGGAATAATCAAAACCAGTACGCCCAACACTTTGAAAACAATCAACGCATTTCCAAAATATGGTGGATAGCCCAAATGTCTAATTCCTTCTTTTGCTAATTCAGTTTGTGAAGTCAATGCGGGCATAACTCCTTCAAATAAAGCAATAATTATGGTTGCTGTCCAAAAAATTATCTTGTCTTTTTTCATCTTTAATTATCTATTTTTAATATTACTTTACTTTCATGGACAAATCAAATTTGACCTTTATTTTTCGGGTCAAAATCCACCATCCACTCTATTCCATATTTGTCTCTAAACATGCCAAAATAAGAACCCCAAGGACTGTCTTCCATCGGCAATTCGATTTGTCCACCTGCTGAAAGTCCGTTGAATAATTTATCTGCTTCTTCTTTGCTTTCTGCACTGATGGAAATTTTGCTTCTGTTTTCGTTTTCATTGGTTCGCCCCATTACTTCTGGAACATCATTGGCCATTAAAACGTTTTTTCCGATAGGCAAAGCGATGTGCATAATTTTATTTGCTTCATGTTCAGCAACAGGAAATTCTTCGCTAGCCATATCTTTGAAACGCATAATCGTTGCGAATTCTCCGCCAAAAACAGATCTGTAAAAATTGAATGCTTCTTCGGCATTTCCGTTGAAGTTGATGTGTGGATTTATTAGTGCCATAATTTCGTATATTGTTTTTATCTCTTCTTTAATTTATCTCATTTAATTTGAGTTTTTGAATCGTTTGATTCAATTGCTTTTATCGAGTTCAAAACCAAACTTAATCTTCTTAAAATCTGCAAAATAGCGTTCATGATTAAAATTTACGATCGATTTTCGCGCATTCTTTGAAAATTGAAGATAGACCTTTTCCGACATTTCTCCAAATTGATTGATTCTAGCGGCAAATTCAGCAGAAGATTTGCAAAAATATCCGTTTACACCATCAACAACCACACTGTTGTTTTCTGGCAGATTTGTACTGAGCACTGGAACACCATTGTTCAAATATTGTTTGGCTTTGATTCCTGATTTGGAAAGTTGCATTTCAGAATTTGAAAGCGTGGCAACACCAATGTCCAACGCTGCAATTCTATGTTGAAGTCCTGCTTCGTCCCGCCAATTAATTCCTGTTTGAACTTCAATTTCGACGTTTGGATTGTCTTGGAAATATTTATTTATGAATGTTTTATCATCGTTTTTCAGCACACCAATCAAAGTGAATTTTACAGGAAAAACAATTGCTTTGATTGCTGGAAAAACCAATTCGATGAGACTTTCTTTGTGTTCTCCGCCAAAACCGCCAATCCAGGCAATGTTCAATTTTTCGTTCTTTTCAGTTTTAATGATATTCAAATCAACTGTCGGAGAAGTAGTATGGACTATTTGATGGTTAAATCGACTCAAATATGCAGCGATGGCATTACTTCCTGCTGAAATTTTAGCGCAATTTTTGACAAAATAAAATATCGTTTTTTGGTTTTCTTCTAAATAATCTGCGTCGTCAAGATCGTAAACGGTGTCCTTTCGCCTAATTCGAACGAGTAATTTCAATAAACCAGCATAAATGAAATTTGATTGAACGCGCTGAATGACTATCAAAGAGTTTCTTTTCCTAAAAAATAACGCCGATAAATAAGCTATCAGAAACAATAAAATTCCAGAAATTGAATAACTTGGAACTACCAAATAACTGTCAATTCCTTTTTCTTCTTTGAAAAAATCAAGCGGGTACTTTGCTCTATACCTTACACTCGGCGAATCCAGGTTGTAGTATGCAAACCAATAAATAAATTCTATTTTCTTGTTGTCCAAATTCAGTATTTTATGCAGTTTATATTGAATACAACGTATTTTATCTCGTAAAAGTCAATCATTTTAATAATAATGGATCTGAATCATCAATAATTACAAAAATACCTGGAAAAAGATGTACGTTTTGATTGAACTTATTTGATTTCTGAAGAAATATCCTTCGGAATGAAAAATCCTTTTCGTTTATTCCATTTTTTGACTAAAATCCAGCTAAAATAATCCAAGCCATTGTAAAAAAGAATTTCTTTGATTTTGTCTTTTCGGTAGCTAAATTTCATGAAACAACGACAAATTAATTTGCCAGCTTCATTTGGAGCGCTAAAAGAAGCCATTTCTATTCCGGAAATCTTGTCCTTTTGATAATAAAATTCAACAACGGAAGGACCATCACAATTTGCATCGCAAAAATCACATCCAAAAGTGGGTAAATCAGCAATGTATTCGGCATTTGAATTCATTGTTCTCAAGGAAGTAATTCGGCACAGCGAATCAAACTCGTAAACAAAATTGGTTCCTGCACCATCACCAAATTCCTGCATTTTTGGTGCGCGGTATAAAGAGCTAATTTCTCCAGTTTGAGTTTCACTGTTGATTATCGTTTCATTTAATTCAACTTGCAACCATCTTTTGTAGTCAAAGGTGGTATTCAAAATCAACACCATAGAACTTTTGGTTTCTCCAGAAAAAATAGTGGTATCGACAAAAATGACTTTTTGAAAAATCCTTTGATTGGAATATCCTTCACTGAAAATGATGGAATCTAAGTGATTACTTTCATTGTAGTGGTAGATTGTATTGGTTGCATATTCGTTCGATTTACAATGTCCTGAAATTCCTGAAATTAGACCGTTGGCATTATATGTTATGTCCACCTTAGAAATAAGTGGTTCAGGCACATCGGAAGATTTTCGATCGTAACAATCTTTTACATCAATCTCCCATTTCTTCAGTTGTTTATGTTCGTTAAAATCTAAAACATGCGTTATTGTATCGGAAAAAGCCCGATCGATTTGATTATAAATGATTTGCTTTTCATTCTTTGAAAAAATTTTGAATTCTTCCTTCGATTTTTTCTCCCAATCGAGCAAGGTACTTTCGTAATTGAAGGATTTGAATTGGTATTTTTCAAAAATATCGTTTTTGAAGAGAAAAACTTGGGGCACAAAATCGCTGATGGCAATCTCCTCTTGCGCGTGAACTGCTTGTAAGATGAATATTAAAATTATTACAGCGATTTTCTTCATTCAAAAGTTATTTATTTAAATCATCACAAAAATCCATTTTATTGGAAGTTCAATCTGGTGCTTTCTAGAAAGATTTGATTTTGCTTGCTTCTTATCCCATCGGGGTACAAATTTAAATTAAAAAGCCATCCAAATCGCGCACATAAGCAACAACTTGTCCCCATGGTTTTATTTTCGGATTTTCAACAACTGTAGCACCTGCATTGATTGCGGCAGAAAAAGTTTCTGCGACATTATCTGAAGTAAAACAAATTTCAATTCCAAACGGTTTTGCTTTCAAATCGCTTTCTGTAAAACCATTTGTCAAATTCGATTTAGCCAACGTTGTGGATGCAAACGACAGTTTAGTCTCTCCTACCAAAAGCTCTGCATAGTCGTTTTCTGGTGTGATAAACTTTCTGGAAAACCCAAATGCATTTTCATAAAATTCGACTGATTTTGTTACGTTTTGCACGTAAAGAATGGTGTATGCAAATTTTATCATCGTTTCCTGTTTTTTGAATGGATTGTAAGCTTGTATCAGAGTTGCGCGAATTCTATTTAAATTGTCAAAAAAGGTCTCTAACCATTGCTGATTCAAATTGTCTTGATTAATTTGAAGAAAAAAATTCTCCATTGCTAACTCAAAAATTCCTTCCGCCTGTTTTAAAGTCAAGATCAACTTCGCATCTGTAATCCAAAGTTTAATAAAGTCTTTGCCAATTATTTCACTTGATTTGAGAAGTACATCTTTAAAGTTTGAGTTATTGGAGTTTATTCTAAGCTGTCGATTAAAAAGCAAATCAGTTTTATGCTCAATTAAAATATGGCTCTAGATGAATAACATAGTGAGAAAGTGTCATTTGTCCAGTTTTTTGCAATGCTAAAATGAGTTTACTATTTGAAAATTTCTCTCCGATTACCATACAAATTGGAATTACCATAAAGGCAAAAGCCATTGTAACCAATACGAAAGGTAAGTAAGGCGGAAAATATTCAGCCATAATGTAATCGCTCCAAAATGGACTGAAAAAATGTTGCCAAACCATTAAACGTAATGTTTGAATAATTATAAAAACCACAAGTCCGATTAAGAAAATATTTCGTTTGATAAGCTTGTCTTGCCAATTTAATCTTCCGAGCCACATTCCAATAAGCAAGTATGAAATCCAAGGAAATATTGAATTCCAACCATTATAAAAGGTGTTTCTCAAAAATCCGACAGGTGTCCAAAAGTCTTTATATTTGAAGAAGGTAAAATCCCAACTTGTATCAATTGGAATGACCGAAAGTAACAAATGGAAAATAATAATTGCTGTCAATGCTCCGAACAGATAATAGCGTTTGGGTACAAAAAGTAGAAATGCTGCCAAGTGCATATAACCACCATAAAAGTGCAATATGTCCCCTGACCACCAATTATACAATAACAAACCCATTGCAAATAAAAACCAAGAACGTTTTAAGATTATAGATTTTAAAACTGTCTTTTCTTCTTTGCTGTAATTGTTTCTGTTTGTCATTAATGAAACACCCATTCCTGCACAAATTATAAAAATTGCAGTTGAATTTCCTGTAAATATATTTAGAAAATGTCCAACATTGTCAGTTGGATTCATTACTGAACCAAAACTAAAATTAAAGTTTACTATAAACATTCCAAAAATTGCGTATGCTCTTGCTAAGTCAAATCCAATTATTCGTTGTTGCATCTTCTATTTGTCTATGAAATTATCAATTAAGTACGGTTGCTTAGACTTGCAGGCAACGTTTTGCAGTTACCCGAAGTTGGCGATTTTGAGGCACTTCAACTTTAAGTATGCACGAACTTTGATAGAAGAACAAAACTTGATTTAACCACTTAAACGCCACTTTTGGGTAGGTGCTGTTATCTGTATTATTTAAACCAATTTTCATTTCTATCAATGTGTTCACTGCCATAAGTATCAAGGAAATGCCATTTCCCATTCTTTTTTTCAATAAAAACAAATTCTCGCCAAGGTCCATTTCTTGCTTGAAAAGAAAATAAATAACAAGCCTTATCCTGTGCTTTATTAAAAACCGGTTTGTAAATGCGTATTCCTCTCATAAGCAACCCCTGTTTACGCAGTGAATCATGATTTGCAGGAAGAACACTGGTAAACGCATAATTTAAACTGTTCAGTTTATCTAAATCTATTGGTATGTCCTCACCAGGTTTTGAACATATATGAGCATGAATTAACTCAGTAAATTCAAGGTCAATCGGTTTTGAAAGTCCTCTATACTTGTGATTGGTCTGAAAAACTTCTACTAAGTCCTCATATTCAATTAGCCAGTCACTGCTGTTTCGCAAATCAAATGTATCCACCCAACCATCACCATGATCGTAATAAAAAGGTGAATACTTATAAGCGAAAAGTGTATCAGAAAGTAGCACGCATATTTTACTATGCTCTAAAATTTTAGTGATCGAATCTGAAACAAGGTCTAGTTCGGATTTTAATTGATTTGAATCAGCTGATTCAACAATTATTGGAAATAGTGTCTCATACCATCCTCCTCCTTTTAAATAGCTTGCGATTGAGTTCGGGTTTGCATCTAACACCTGCGGAAGCGTTTCTTTTATCACATGAAACTCAAGCTCATTATTTGTTTCTTGTCCCCAACTTTGAAAAGAAAGGATGAGACAAAATATTTTAAACCAATTCTTCATACGATTAATTAAATACCGTTTTAAGGTTCTGCAAAATTGGGAAATTCAAATTACAAATGTTCAATTTACCACCGAACCCTCTATTTTGCTAAACGCAGCTTGGCGAAGAAGCTTTTTTGTCCGTTGTGCTAAAATACAAAAAGTCGGAACATCATTTGTCCCGACTTGAAAAATAAATGGTCGATTATATTAACCGATTACTCTTTTGTCTTTAGCTACAAATTTTGCAAACGCCAACAATGCACCTGTAACCATAATGTTACGAAAAAAATTTACCATTTCCAAGTCTGTTCGTAATATGTTTGCGTAAAACTTCTATCATTTATTGTCTGTCGTGTACGTTTTAACGTTAGCTGGTAGCACTGCGATTAAGGGTTTGCAGCTACCCGAAGGGCGGGACTTTTACCACAAAACTTGATTTGAAAAACGAATG
>JBIKJE010000039.1:0-29928 GCA_044361165.1 Crocinitomicaceae bacterium
TAAAATCTTTGCGTGCAGTCATATTTACTCATGAGCACAAAGACCACATTGCTGGTTTAGACGATGTGCGCGCATTCAATTACAGAGAATCTCGCGACATGGAAATTTTTTGCAGCAACGCGGTTGAAATTGCGCTAAAACGTGAGTTTCACTACGTTTTTTCTGGCGATAAATATCCGGGAATTCCTAGTTTGAATTTAAATATCATTCAGAATGAAGAATTTCAATTGAATAATGGAGTCTCAGTTCTCCCCATTCAAGTAATGCACTACAAAATGCCTGTTTTTGGATTTAGAATTGGCGATTTTACATACATCACAGATGCCAAAACCATTTCAAAAGAAGAAAGGGATAAAGTGCGTGGGTCAAAAATTTTGATCGTAAATGCTTTACATCAATCTCCACATATTTCTCATTTCAACCTTGAAGAAGCATTGGAATTTATTGCAGATGTACAACCTGAAAAAGCCTATTTGACACACATTTCGCATCTTTTTGGTACGCACGAAGAAATCGAAAAATTGCTCCCGGTGAATGTTTTCCCTGCGTTTGACGGATTAACATTCACTTTAGATTGATTAGTTCAAAGCTTTTTACAAGTTAAAACCATATAATTTCCTTTTTTATTTACCTTTGTCGAAAGCTAAAGATTATGGCAAACGATTTATTAAAAGGAAAAAGAGGAATTATTACTGGTGCGTTGGATGAAAATTCAATTGCTTGGAAAGTAGCTGAAAAAGCACACGAACAAGGTGCAGTATTTGTTTTGACGAACGCTCCAATCGCAATGCGTATGGGAGAAATCAATGCGTTGGCTGAAAAAACAAATTCAAAAATCATTCCTGCAGATGCAACAAGTATCGAAGATTTGACAAAACTTTTTACTGAAGCGCAAGAGGTTTTGGGTGGTAAAATTGATTTTGTATTGCATTCAATCGGAATGAGTGTCAATATCAGAAAAAACATCCCATATACTGAATCTAACTACGATTACTTCGCAAAAGGAATCGATGTTTCTGCAATGTCTTTGCATAAAATGTTGGCTGTTGCCAAAAAAATGGACGCAATTAGCGAGTGGGGAAGTGTGGTTGCTTTGACATACATGGCAGCGCAAAGAACGTATCCATTTTACACAGATATGGCAGACATCAAAGCGATGTTGGAATCGATTGCAAGAAGTTTTGGATACCATTATGGTGTGGAGAAAAAAGTACGTATCAATACGGTTTCTCAATCTCCAACTAAAACAACTGCTGGAACAGGAATCAAAGGTTTCGGTGATTTCTACGATTTCGCAGATTCAATCGCACCACTTGGAAACGCTTCAGCGGAAGATTGCGCAAACTATTGTGTAACACTTTTCTCTGATTTGACTAGAATGGTGACCATGCAAAATCTTTTCCACGACGGAGGTTACTCATCAACAGGTGTAAGCAGTGAAATTCTAGCTAAAATGGGCGAAGAATAAGCACTTTTAAATATTTTTTAATAAGGATGGACTTGCTTTTAGTTCATCCTTTTTTTGTGCGTTGATTTTTGCGGATTGGGGGTTTTAGTGTAAAATCGTCATATCGGAATATTCCGATATTCCGAAGCAACACAGTATATGTAAATTAGCTTGACTTCGACATATTAGACTTGTAAATCCTGTTTGATTGCTAATTTCGAAGCATCATCGCTTTATCGGAATATTCCGATATAAAGTGAATGCTTAATTATGCGATTATTTTTATTTTTTTGTTATTCTAGTCTTTACTGTACTTCTATAAAAACCGACAAAGAAATAGACCAAATGGTGTATGCATTGTATGCTTTGACGGAGGAGGAGATTAAGATTGTGGAAGGAGTAAATTCGTAATACGTTCATAAATCTACTTTCATTTTTGTATATTTGCCTAATTAAACATTGTTTAAACGACATTTAAAAGTTTGGAGCGGTTCTGCCAATCCGATACCCAAAAAAAGGAGTTACTATTTACAGTAGCTCCTTTTTGATCAGGTCATTTTTTATTATATTTGCCCTATTAAACAATGGTTTAATAGACATTTAAGATTTAGTTTATCCCTTCGGGGTGTCACTATGCCAACGTTAAAGAGTTACTTTAAAGTAGCTCTTTTTCCATTTTAAGAAGTGTATTTTCATATGTTTTTGTATATTTGCTTTATTGAACATTGGTTCTAAAGGTATTTAAGATATCCCTAGGCATTGCTCCGGGATAGGTTTCAAGAGAAGAGTTACTTTTTTGAGTAACTCTTTTTTCATTCGTACAAGTTTCAACGCCATCAAAACTTCCCAAAAATTAATCCTTTCAATCGTTTTTCAACAAATTTTGTTATTAAATAAATCCCAAATCAAAAAATCATTTCGCAGAATCCGTTTATCTTTGCAAGATGCAAGAAATGATATTGATACTGGATTTTGGATCGCAATACACACAGCTGATTGCGAGACGAGTAAGAGAACTAAATGTGTATTGTGAAATTCATCCTTGGAACAAAATTCCAAACTTGAATCAAAACATCAAAGGTGTAATCCTTTCAGGAAGTCCTTTTTCAACCAGAGATCCGCAAGCGCCAACACCAGATTTATCTGAAATCAAAGGCAAATTGCCCTTACTCGGTGTTTGTTTCGGTGCACAGTATTTGGCGAATAATTACGGTGGCGAAGTCTTGCCTTCAACCATCAGAGAATACGGAAGAGCCAATCTTTCAAGTGTTGATTCTACGCACGAATTGACAAAAGGAATGACCGTTGGTTCTCAAGTATGGATGTCGCACGGTGACACCATCAAAAAAATCCCTGCAAACTATGAAATCATCGCAAGTACAAGCGATGTGGCGATTGCGGGTTACCACATTCAAGGCGAACAAACGTATGGAATTCAGTTTCATCCAGAAGTTTATCACTCACTAGAAGGCGGTATTTTATTGAAAAATTTCATTGTAGATATTTGTAAATGCGACCAAAGTTGGACACCAGATTCATTCGTTGATTCGACGGTGGCTGATTTGAAAGCGCAAATCGGAAACGACAAAGTGATTTTAGGTTTGTCAGGTGGCGTTGATTCTTCTGTTGCAGCAGTTTTGGTGCACAAAGCGATTGGTGCCAATTTGCATTGCATTTTTGTGGATAATGGATTGTTACGCAAAGATGAATTCGCTTCTGTGTTGGCTTCTTACCAAGGAATGGGCTTGAACGTGAAAGGAGTAGATGCTTCTCAAAAGTTCTATGCAGCCTTGGAAGGTTTGACAGATCCGGAATTGAAGAGAAAAGCCATCGGAAAAGTGTTTATCGATGTTTTTGACGAGGAATCTAAATTGGTAGAAGATGCCAAATGGTTGGGACAAGGAACGATTTATCCAGATGTGATTGAATCAGTTTCTGTCAACGGTGGACCTTCGCAAACCATTAAATCTCACCACAATGTGGGAGGTTTGCCGGATTATATGAAGTTGAAAGTGGTTGAGCCTTTGCGTTTGTTGTTCAAAGATGAGGTTCGCCGCGTAGGAAAATCTTTGCACATTTCACCGAATATTTTGGAAAGACATCCTTTTCCTGGTCCAGGATTGGGAATCAGAATTTTGGGCGAAGTGACTGCTGAGAAAGTGCGCATTTTGCAAGAAGTGGACAGCATTTTCATCAACGGTTTGAAAGAAGATGGCTTGTACAACGATGTTTGGCAAGCGGGCGCGATTTTCCTTCCTGTTCAATCTGTTGGCGTAATGGGAGATGAACGCACGTATGAAAATGCAGTAGCTTTGAGAGCGGTTTCTTCCACTGACGGAATGACTGCTGATTGGTGTCATTTACCGTATGAGTTTTTGGCGAAAATTTCAAATAAAATCATCAATCAGGTGAAAGGAATCAATCGTGTAACTTACGATATCAGCTCTAAACCACCTGCAACAATCGAGTGGGAATAACATTGGCAGATTTTTTGAAGAGCAAAATTCACGTTTTTCAAAATTGATGCGTTATTCATTGAATTAAATTATTGCTTAATTTCAAATTATGAAGAATATTTTAGGATTATTATTTGTATTGCTTACATTTCAATTATTTGCGCAGCCTGAAGGCGCAGAAGTGGAGTGGAAGGATGGAAAAAAATATTACATTCACTTTGTACAAGCAGGAAATACCTTGTACGGTTTAACCAAATTGTACAAAATTACGGCGGAAGAAATTGTGGCAACCAATCCAGAACTTTCTGCCGGTTTGAAAGAAGGACAAAAATTATTGATTCCTGCGGTTGCTTCGACTGAAACCCCAGTAATTATTAAGCCTGTTTCATCTAATGATAAAACACACATCGTTGAAAAATCGGAAACTTTGTACGGAATTTCAAGAAAGTACGATGTTTCGATGGAAGAAATGGTAGAAGCCAATCCTGGAATCGAAAATGGAATTTCAATCGGTCAAACATTGATTATTCCCGAAGGTAAAGCAGGAAACAAACCGCCGAAAGCGCCAAAAGCAGAACCAAAAATTGTTTTTTACGACACAACGATTTTGCATACTGTGTTGGATCACGAAACAATGTCCAGCATTTCAAAACGTTTCATGGTTTCAATTGATGAAATCCAAAAGTTGAACGGATTGAAAAGTACCAAAATCAAGGCAGGAGAAACCTTGAAAATTCCAATCAAAAAAGAAAAAATTTCGAAAGTTGAAATTCGCCAAGTTGAAAAAGTAATCGACAAAAAAGTGGACGAAGAATTGATTTTCAAAACTAAAAACGAATACAATATTCTGATTTTGTTGCCTTTTAGCTTAGATAAAAACCCCGACGGAATTACAAGTATTTCAACTGAGTTTTTAATGGGCGCGCAAGTTGCGTTGGATTCTTTGGAACGATTAGGACTGACTGCAAATGTTCAAGTCTTGGATGTGGGCGTTGATACTGCTAAAATGAAATCAATGCTAAATCAAAAAGAGTTCAAAGATGTTGATTTAATCATTGGCCCTTTGATGGGGAAAAATTTGGACATTGTGGCTAGATGGTGTAATGTCAATAAAGTACGCATGATTTCGCCCGTTACTGCGCAAACGGAAATTTTGAAAAACAATCAATATGCAATTGATGCCGTAACTTCTGATATTACTTTGATGCAAGGAATTGCCAAATACATTGTGGAGAATAATTCAAGAGATCAGATTGTGTTAGTTAAGACTGGCGCAAAAGACGATGAACTATACCAAGCTTTCAGAAAGAAATTCATGACCTTGAGCGCGGCAAGTTCTAAGCAGAAATTGATTGAAATCGACATGTTGGATTTAGGCACGCACATCAGAAAAGGAGGAAATACGATTTTCATCGTTCCTTCCAGAGATAAAATTGTAGCAACTAAATTCATCAATGCGTTGAACAAAGTTGCGTCAAAAGCTGGTACGGGCACGATTGCTTTTTATGGCATGAAAGAATGGGTCAATTTTGATGACATCAAAGGATTTTACAAAAATAAATACCAATTTCATTTCGCTTCTTCCAATGATTTCAATTACACTTATGACGAGACAAAAAATCTCATGAGATCATTTAGACGCGAATACAATTCTGATTTGTCTAAATGGGGTGCACAAGGATTTGATATCACTTTTTACTTTATCCAATCTTTGTTGATGGAAGGGAAACCAAAAGCGGGTGTGATGAATGATATTAAATTGACTTCAACTGGTTCAGGAAATGGTCAAGAAAACAAAGCTTGTTTCATCTTGAAACAAGTCGATTATGAAATCATCAAATTGGCAAGTTTCAATGACTAAAGAAGAAATTGCATCACGATTCAAGACCTTACAAGACACAATTTGCAAAGGATTAGAAGATTTGGATGGAAAAGCCAAATTCACTGAGGATTTGTGGGATAGAGCAGAAGGCGGTGGCGGAAGAACGCGAATCATCACCCAAGGCAATTTATTGGAAAAAGGAGGCGTTGCTTTCTCTGTAGTTCATGGCGATGTGACTCCAGAAATGAGCAAACAACTAGGCTTGGCAGGAAAAACTTTTTTCGCAACAGGCGTTTCGATTGTGTTGCATCCAAATAATCCACACGTTCCGATTATTCACATGAATGTGCGCTATTTCCAAATGGACGAAGGCGTTTATTGGTTTGGCGGTGGAATTGATTTGACCCCACATTATGTCATCGAAAGTCAGGCTGAAATGTTTCACGACGATTTGAAGCAAATTTGTGCTGATTTTGATGCTGGTTTTTACGAAAAATTCAAAAAATGGGCAGATGAATATTTCTACATTCCCCACAGAAATGAAACACGAGGAATCGGAGGCATTTTTTATGACCATTTGTCAGAAAATAACAGCAATTTATCAAAAGAACAATTATTGGATTTTGCGATTGAGTTAGGGACGAATTTCCCAAAAATTTATCGAAAACAGGCAGCTTTAGGGCGTCATTTAGCTTTCACTGAACAAGAAATTCGCTGGAGGAATTTGCGCAGAGGTCGATATGTTGAATTCAATCTGGTGAATGACCGAGGAACCAAATTTGGTTTGCATTCTGGCGGCAGAACCGAGTCGATTTTGATGAGTCTGCCGGCAAACGCGAATTGGGAATATAATTTTCAGCCTGAAAAAGGCTCAAGAGAAGAAAAAACCTTACAATACCTGCAAGGCAAAAAATGATTTAAATTTGGAAGCATGAATCAACCGTCAAAAATGAAAATCTGGATTTTGGGAACAATGGTTTTTCCGATTATTTCAGGACTTTTGATGACTGTTGGTTGGCCTACTTATGGTATTTTTCCTCTGATTTTTATCGGATTGATTCCACTTTTTTTGGCTTTTGACGAAATTGAGAAAATCGCGGGTAAATCGAAATATTTCGCGGTCTTTTTTGCCAATTTTATCGCTCATTTCATTTGGATTGTAATCAGTTTAAAATGGCTTGGAACGACTTCTCCACAATCTTTTTTAACAGGCGTTACCTTTGAATCGCTTTCACTTTCGTTGGCATTGATTCCAACAATTTGGGTAGGACTGAAGTACGGAAAAATGTGGAGATTTATTTTCTTCGCTGTTGCTTGGTTGAGCGTGGAATTTTTGAATCAAAATTGGTTGCTTGGAACACCTTATCTCGCTTTGGGAAGTGGTTTTGGAATGTTTCCTAAAATGATTCAACATTATGAATTTATTGGAATTGAAGGTGGAAGTGTTTGGCTGTTGGCGTGTAATTTTCTGATTTATAATCTGATTGTTAAAATCAAACAAAAAGCAAAGATTGTAAAGCCTACAATAATTGCAGTTTCGGTGATTTTCATTCCAATATTGATTTCCTTGTCGCTTTATCAAAAACAAGGAACGGAAGATTTGAGAAAGATTTCCGTATTGCACGCATTTTTGAATTCAAACACCAAAGAATATTCATTTCACCCAGAAAGAATAACAGAATCTTTAATTCATCTTTCAGAGAAAGGATTGAAAGAAAAAAGTGAATTGATTGTGTGGCCAGAAGTGGTGATTCCCAATTTAGGTTGGTTGATGAGCATCAATCAAGAAAAAGCTTTTACATCCATTTATCAGCACCTAAAAGAATATCCTCAAACAACCATTTGCACTGGAGGATATGGATTTACACTTACCAAATCGACTTCCGAAGAAGATCCTTATGCAACTTACGATCCAGCAAATAAATATTTCTATTTGACGCATAACATTGCTTTGTCAATCACTTTTGGAGATCGTTCACCGATTCGAAGTAAGAAATTTTTTGTGCCGTTTCAAGAACGAATTCCATTTTTGAAAGAATTTCCATTTATGGCCAATCTCGCAGACTTGGTGGGTGGAAATGCAAAGATTTCGTACTATCCAAATGGAGTCGAAATTCATCAAACAAAGACTAAAATTAACTACACGCCGATGTTGTGCTATGAAAGTGTTTTCCCACTAATCATGGCTGAAAAGGCTGATGAATCTGATTTGATAGTGATTGCAGCAAATGAAAATTGGAACAAAGATTTAACTGGTTCGAAGCAATATTTATACAACAATGTTGGAATGGCGATTCAAAGCCGAATTCCAATTGCAAAGAGTTCCAATAGTGGCGTTTCTGCAATCATCGATAAATTTGGAAATGTTTTAGAAGAAAGAATTGGACGGAATAGCGGTTTGATTACTCAAAAAATTTCATTGGCAGAAGGAACCACTTTTTACTCATCAATTTCTGGTATATTTTATTGGATTTCAGTTTCTTTGTTTCTTCCTGTTTATTTGCTTTTCTTTTATTCAACTTTGAAGTCATTTTTTCAAAAGAAAAGTTAAAAATTGTATGGTAATTAAAGCAACCAAGGTTATCTTTGTTCGTCTATTTTCACGGACAGATTAATTTAAGTTAAAATATTTACAATCGATGAAAAGCTTCAAATACATTTTTTTTATTATGTTTTCTGTGTTGTGTCTCAATGTGAGTGCACAGAACGACAATAATATTACATTTCCTGTTACTGGTAATTTTTCGTTTGACCCTCAAGTTGGACAAGTTAAAGATTTCAATAAAGTAGCCATTGAAAACAATGTTTTTCATTTGAAAATGAATAATCAAATTGTGAGGTCGTACAAGGCAATCTCAGAAATTAAAGGTGGCTTTTCAATTGAGCAATTTTATTTGGATAATCAATCTTCTAATCAAGATATTGAGAAATTTAATGTACAAATAACGGATATTACTGAAAACGAATGTTTTTTCACCATCAGTTATCCGCAAGGTAGTGAGACAATCCATTTAATTAGAGAAAATTAGTTTTAAAAGTTATTTTAAGATATGAAAAATTTATTATACCTATTGCTGATTTTTACTTCAACTTCCGCTTTAGCCGGAGGTGGAGGAGGAGGACCGACAACCGCACCTGCAGCTTGTAATACGGCAACACAATTTTGTAATGATAACTCAACTACTTTTCCCAGTCTAACGGGTGTTCCAAGTTTGGGTGGAAATGGAATTTATGGATGTCTGGGTTCAACGCCAAACCCTTCTTGGTATTATGTTACTGTTCAAAGTCCTGGAAGTTTGTCAATTACAATTTCTCAAACCAGTGCGTCAGGCGGTGCAATTGATGCAGATGCAATCATGTGGGGACCTTTCACAGACCTTGCTACAGGTTGTGCAAGTTTGTCAACAACCAATGATGTAGATTGTAGTTTTTCTACATCAAACACTGAAACAATGGACGCGGCCAACGTTTTGCCTGGGCAAGTATATATTATCTTATCAACCAACTACAACGGTGGAGCAGGAAATATTACACTTTCTTCCAACGGTTCTGCGGGGATAAGTTGTGCGTGTTCAGTGACGACAGGAAATAGTGGGCCAATTTGTCCCGGAGCTTCAGCCAATTTAACTGCTTCCACCGTTGCAGGTGCATCAGGATACTCTTGGACTGGTCCCAATGGATTTACTTCTAATCAGCAAAATCCAACCAACGTGCCGATTCCTTCAGCACCTGGAAGTTATGATTATGTAGTAACTGTTATAGGCGGCAATGGTCAACCATGTACTTCCACAACAACAGTAGTTGTGAATGATCCACAAGTGGATGCTGGAGTTGATCAAACTGTTTGTGCTGGAGATCCCGTAACTTTAGCAGGTACTTTAGCCACAACTTATGTATGGGATAACGGAGTTACGGATGCCGTTCCTTTTGTTCCCGTTTCAACTGGTATTTATACCGTTATAGGAACTACTAACGGTTGTACAACAACAGATCAAGTTTTGGTTACAGTTACTCCTCTTCCAATAGTAAATGCGGGTAATGACGTAGCTCTTTGTGCTGGTTTTCCAATTGTTTTGACAGGAACAGGATTTGGATTGTCTTGGGATAATGGAGTTACTGATGGAGTTTCATTTGTGCCAACTGCTACCACAACATACACGCTAACTTCAACGGTGAATGGGTGTAGTTCAACGGATGCTGTTGTTGTCACAGTGAATGCGCTACCGATTGCCAATGCAGGTCCAGATCAAGCGGTTTGTATCGGTAGTCCGGTTACTCTAAATAGTACAGGACCCAATCCAACTTGGACAGGAGGAATAACAAACGGACTTGCTTTTAGTCCGAATGTTACCCAAACTTATACCTTAACGGTTGTTGATGCGAATCTTTGCACAAGTTCTGATGATGTGTTAATAACAGTGAATCTTTATCCCGTTATAAGTGCTGGTCCAGATCAAACTGTTTGTAGTGGAACTGCAGTCACACTGATTGGTTCTGGTGGAACTTCTTACACTTGGGATAATGGAGTACTAGATGGTGTTTCCTTTGTTCCCGCAGTGGGGACTGTAACATATACGGCAACAGATAATAATCCAACAGGTTGTTCAGGTTCAGACCAGGTAACAATCACTGTCAATCCATTGCCCATAGTAAACGCTGGAAATGATACTTTAGTTTGTTACGGTGTTTCATTGATTCTTGCTGGTCAAGGTGCGGTTTCTTATGTTTGGGACAACAGTGTACTAAATGGAATTTTGTTTACCCCACCAGCAACAGCTACATACAATGTGGTAGGAACTGATGCAAATGGTTGTGTAAATACAGGCCAAGTAGTTGTTTCTGTAACTCCAACGCCAATAGTTAGTTTTGTAGCAAGTGTTTCCGCTGGTTGTGTGCCCGTTGTTGTGACGTACACGAATACCAATCCAACCGGAAATACCTATTTATGGGATTTAGGAAATGGTACTACATCTACAAATCCAAATACGGTAACTACAACTTATACTGACGTTAATTGTTATGATGTGACGTTGGTCTCAACAACACCAAATGGTTGTGTTGGACAGACTACAATCAATTCAATTGTTTGTGCTAACGCAAATCCTGTGGCAGCATTCTCAACAACTCCAACTGTTTTGTCTTTGATTGACACTTATGCACAGTTCTCAAACGAATCAACTGGTGCGGAAACATACATTTGGAATTTTGGTGATGCTTCGGCTAATTCTTTAGAAATTAATCCTGGACATTATTTCCCTTCCGATGAACCTGGGAGTTATCAAATAACATTAATTGCTTATTCTATTTTGGGTTGTACAGATACAACTACTGCCAATATCGAAGTACAAGATGCTATTATTTACTATGTTCCTAACAGTTTTACTCCTGATGAAGACGAGTACAATCCAATATTTAAACCTGTGTTTACTTCTGGTTTTGATCCATTTGATTATAAGATGGTTATTTTTAATCGTTGGGGAGAGGTCGTATTTGAAACAAGAGATCAAGAATACGGTTGGGATGGAACTTATTTAGGTTCAACAGGACTTTGTAAAGAAGGAGACTACATTTGGAAAATCGAATTCAAAACAACACTTTCAGATGAAAGAAGAAAGCTTACTGGAAGTGTGACATTGTTGCGATAACAACATGATATCTTAAATATGAAAAGGGGCTAAGACCCCTTTTTTTGTTAATTTGATTTTTGAGAAAGAAAATTCATAGGAGATTTATTGGACAAATGAATGTGATTTTTTTTATCATTTACAAGCAATTTATTTGTAGAAAAAAAATTATTAATTTAGAACAAATAATTATATTTGATTTTTAAATATTTTTCTTTTTAAAAGAAATGTATTTTCCTGATGAGGCAACTAATTAAAAACTGTTTCGTCTCAAAAATACTAATTAGCTTAAAAATTAATTAAAACTACATACTATGAAAGGATCTAAATGGATTTTTTTAATCTTGTTTATCTTCTCGTTTATTGCTTTAAACGCGCAAGTTGAAAACGAACTTATTTTCCCAATTACAGGAAATTTTACTTTTAATCCACAAGTTGGACAGCAGAAAGATTTTAACCAGGTTGTTATCGAGTCTAATGTTTTTCACCTGAAAATGGATAATCAAATCGTACGGTCTTATAAAGCTGTAACTGCAATTAAAGGTGGTTTTGCAGTTGAGCAATTTTACCTAGATAACCAATCATCTTCTCAAAATATTGAAAGATTCAATGTTGATATATCAAATATCACAGAGAATGAATGCTTCTTTACTGTTAGCTACACGCAAGGAAGCGAAAAAATTCATTTAATAAGACAAAATTAAAGTTCAACTTCAAATCCATTATTATGAAAAATTTAATATTAATTGCGATCTTATTAATTATTTCTCTGGCTTCATTCGCTGGAGGAGGAGGAGGTCCCACAACGCCACCATCTGCTTGTAATACAGCTTCACCCTTTTGCACGGGAACGAATTATAATTTTCCAAATTCAACAAATGTTGCCAGTTTAGGTGCCAATGGGATTTATGATTGTTTAGGTTCAACTCCCAATCCTGTTTGGTATCACATGCAGGTTTCTACTCCAGGAAATTTGATAATCAATATAAATCAAACTAGTAATGCTGGAAATCCAATTGATGTAGATTTTGTTATGTGGGGGCCTTTTTCGTCTTTGGCTGCTGGATGTGCAGGTATTTCGGCTAACAACGTGGTAGATTGTAGTTATTCCACATCTGCTTCTGAGCAGGCAAATGTTCCAAATGCGCAAACTGGAGAATTTTATATTCTATTAATGACAAATTATTCGGGAACAGCTGGAAATATTTCTTTTAGTTCCGCTGGCACTGCATCTACCAATTGTAATATTTTATGCAATATGACTGCACTTTCAGCCACTCCTGGGCTTTGTGATCCTTCTACAGGTCAATATAGTGTTTCAGGACAGATTACGTTTCAATATCCACCAACTTCTGGTACACTTACTGTAAGCAGTTCTTGTGGAGCTACTGTGGATATTCCTGGACCATGGATTAGCCCGATGAGTTATACTTTGTCTGGTTTGACTGCAAATGGCGGTGCATGCAATGCAACAGCATCTTTTTCTGCAGATGCAACGTGTACTTTTACGCAAAATTACACTGCGCCTTCTTCTTGTAATTGCTCTGTCACTGCTGGTAACACGGGGCCAGTTTGCCCAGGAAATACAGTTGATTTAACGGCCACGACAGTGGTGGGAGCAACTAATTATTCTTGGACAGGACCAAACGGTTTTTCATCCAATCAACAAAATCCAACAGCTGTTCCAGTACCCTCTTTACCTGGGAGTTATACATATAATTTAACTGTGATTTATTCAGGACAACCTTGTACTTCAAGTACCACTGTGGTTGTGA
Organism: Crocinitomicaceae bacterium; assembly: GCA_044361165.1. Taxonomy (GTDB): domain Bacteria; phylum Bacteroidota; class Bacteroidia; order Flavobacteriales_D; family Crocinitomicaceae; genus JAQVCM01. The sequence continues at coordinate 13,125 of JBIKJE010000039.1, forward strand.
ACGATCCACTTGTAGATGCAGGAATTGATCAAACTGTTTGTGCAGGAGAACCTGTTACTTTATCAGGCGCCTTGGCTACAACTTATACATGGGATAATGGTGTCACTGATGGAATTGCTTTTGTACCTGCTGCTACTGGAATTTACACTGTTATTGGCACTACAAATGGTTGTACTGCATCTGATCAAGTATTGGTAACTGTGAATCCTCTGCCTATAGTTAATGCGGGAAACGATGTTGCAGTATGTGCTGGTGAATCAGTTATATTGACTGGTTCAGGTGGAAATACTTGGGATAATGGAATTACAAATGGTGTATCATTTATCCCTTTGGTGACCACAACATATACTTTATCAGGAACTGTGAATGGGTGTACTTCTGCAGATATGGTTATTGTTACAGTTAATCCTTTGCCAATTGCTAATGCTGGTGCAGATCAGGCTGTATGTAATGGTGTTTCAGTTACTTTAGCAGGCAGTGGTGGAACTCCAACTTGGTCAGGAGGAATTACTGACGGTCTTCCTTTTACTCCAAATGTCACTACTGTTTATACTTTGACAATCGTTGATGCAAATCAATGTGTTGCAACAGATGATGTTACGATAACAGTAAATAATACATCTGTAATTGATGCAGGAGCAAATCAAACGGTTTGTAGTGGAACACCAGTATCATTATCTGGCTCTGGTGGCACATCTTACACTTGGAACAATGGTGTTCAAGATGGAATTTCTTTTGTTCCTGCTGTTGGTACAGTAACTTACACAGCTGTTGATAACAATCCCACAGGATGCTCTGGTACTGATCAAGTTACAATAACCGTAAATCCTTTGCCAATTGTTGATGCTGGAAACGATACACTTATTTGTTTTGGTGTTTCAATCGCATTGGTTGGTCAAGGGGCAGTTACTTATGTATGGGATAACAATGCTGTTAATGGAATTGCTTTTGTTCCACCTAGTAGCACAACATACAGTGTTGTTGGGACGGATGCCAATGGATGTCAAGGTACTGATCAAGTAACCATTTCAGTTACTCCAACTCCCATCGTAAGTTTTACACCAAGCGTTTCTTCAGGATGTATTCCACTTTCTGTAACGTTTACAAATACAAATCCAACTAACAATACCTATCAATGGAATTTTGGAAATGGAATTTCTTCAACAAATGTCAATTCAGTTAGTACAACATATTTTGCAGAAGGATGTTACGATGTTACCTTGATTTCAACAACACCTAATGGTTGTGTTGGACAAACCACTATTCCATCGATTGTTTGCGCGAATAGTAATCCGGAGGCAGCTTTTACAACTAATCCTAATGTACTATCGTTAATTGATACTGAATCACAATTACTAAATGAATCAATTGGTGCAAGTACTTATATTTGGAATTTTGGAGATGGATTTGCAAATTCGACAGAAGTCAATCCAACGCATATCTTTCCTTCAGATCAACCTGGAAGTTATCAAATAACCTTGATCGCAATATCCACTTTTGGCTGCACAGATACAACTCAGGTAAATATTGAAGTTCAAGATGCGGTAATTTATTACGTTCCAAATACATTTACACCAGATGAAGACGAACATAATCCCATCTTTAAACCAATTTTCACATCAGGTTTTGATCCAATGGATTACAAAATGCAAATTTTTGATCGTTGGGGGGAGGTTGTTTTTGAAACACATGATGTTGAATATGGTTGGGATGGAACATATAACGGTACTCATGGTCTTGTTAAGGAAGGAGCGTATGTTTGGAAAATTGAGTTCAAAACAACACTTTCTGACGAAAGAAGAAAAATAATTGGAAATGTGACACTATTAAGATAGCAATATTTTTAAATTGTTTGAAAAGGGGATTTTTAATCCCCTTTTTTTGTCTCCACCATTCAAAATAAATTTAGATTCAGTCAATTTGTCAGTAAACAATTATTTGGAACAATTTCTGACAAAGGAAAAATGTAATTTTTATTAATAAGCTTAGGGATTTTTAAACTATTTTTGAGCTTCTGAATTTTAAAGAATCATGATTGCAGGACTATTAAAAAAAATATTTGGAGATAAAACATCTCAAGACAGAAAAGAATATCAACCTATTATTGATCAATCAAATCAGTTTTTTGAGCAATTCAAAAGTATCTCTGATGATGAGTTGAGAGCTAAAACATTTGGTTTTCAAGCAAAAATTAAGGAGGCAACCAAAGAACTTGATGAGCAGATTGTTGCTTTGAAAGAAAAAGCAAATGGGAATGAAATATCTGTCTTGGATAAAGAAGATCTTTTTGACGAAATAGATAAATTAACCAAGGATATTGATGTTGTTATTGAAGATGTTTTGAAAGAAATTCTTCCAGAAGCTTTTGCTGTGGTTAAAGAAACATCTCGTCGTTGGGCTGAAAATGGACAGTTGTCGGTTACTGCTTTAGATTTTGATAAAAAATTAGCGACACAAAAAGACGGAATTACAATTGATGGTGAAAAAGCAATTTGGCACAATGAATGGACCGCTGCAGGAACACCTGTAAAATGGTCAATGGTTCATTACGATGTTCAATTGATGGGAGGAGCTGTTCTTCACCGAGGAAATATTGCTGAAATGCAAACAGGGGAGGGTAAAACTTTAGTTGCAACCCTACCAGTTTATTTAAATGCGCTTTCTGGAAAAGGTGTTCACTTAGTTACAGTGAATGATTATCTAGCTAAACGTGACTCTGAATGGATGGGGCCTTTGTACCAATTTCATGGTTTATCTGTTGCCTGTTTGGATAAAACAAGACCAAATTCACCTGAGAGAAAGGAAGCTTATTTAGCTGACATCACGTTTGGAACTAATAATGAATTTGGATTTGATTATTTGCGTGACAATATGTCAAGCAGTACGGAGGATTTAGTCCAACAAAAACATCACTTCGCCATTGTCGATGAGGTCGATTCAGTTTTGATTGATGATGCTAGAACGCCTTTGATTATCTCTGGACCAACACCAAAAGGTGATGAGCATGAATTTCACGAGTTGAAACCACGTATCGAAAAAGTAGTTGCTGCTCAAAAAGCATACGTAACTCAATGTTTGGTTGAAGCGAAAAAGCAATTGGCTGTAATCAATAGTCCAGGTGATGACAAAAAAGATTTAAAAACAGCTTTGGAAGAAGGTGGAATAGCTTTGTTGCGCGCACACAGAGGTTTGCCTAAAAATAAAGCATTGATTAAATTTTTGTCTGAGCCAGGTATCAAAGCACACTTGCAAAAGACAGAAAATACATACATGGCCGAACAAGGCAAGCACATGAAAAAAATCGATGCTGAATTGTTCTTTGTCATTGATGAAAAAAACAATACAATTGAATTGACAGAAAAGGGAATCGACCTTGTTTCAGGAAGTGAAGACAGAGATTTCTACATCATTCCGGATATCGGAGGGGAGATTGCTAAATTGTCTAAATCAAATATTGTTGGCGAAGAATTAGCAATTAGAAAAGATGCGTTAATCAGAGATTTTAGTATTAAATCTGAAAGAATTCATTCTATCAATCAATTGTTGAAAGCATATACTCTCTTTGAAAAAGAAGTAGAATATGTGATCATGGATGGGAAAATCAAAATCGTTGATGAACAAACAGGTCGTATTATGGAAGGCCGTCGTTATTCTGATGGATTACACCAAGCAATTGAAGCCAAAGAAGATGTGACTGTTGAAGCCGCAACTCAAACATATGCGACAATTACGCTTCAAAATTACTTTAGAATGTACCACAAATTATGTGGTATGACTGGTACTGCTGAAACGGAAGCAAAAGAGTTTTGGGACATTTATAAATTGGACGTAGTAGTTATTCCAACGAATCGTCCAATTTCAAGAAATGATGATAATGACATGGTTTTTAGATCAGCTAGAGAGAAATTTGCTGCTGTAATCGACGAGACTGAAAAATTGGTAAAAGCAGGAAGACCAGTATTGGTTGGAACGACTACAGTAGAGATCTCAGAATTTTTGAGTCGAATGTTGAAAATGCGTGGAATAAATCACCAAGTATTGAATGCAAAATATCACCAAAAAGAAGCGGAAATTGTTGCGGAAGCTGGAAAAGCAGGTTCTGTTACTATTGCGACAAATATGGCTGGACGTGGTACCGATATTAAACTAGGTGAAGGAGTTAAAGAAGCAGGAGGATTGGCAATTATCGGAACAGAAAGACACGATTCACGTCGTGTTGACCGTCAGTTGAGAGGTCGTGCTGGTCGTCAAGGTGATCCAGGTTCTTCTCAGTTTTTTGTTTCTTTGGAAGATGATTTGATGCGTAAGTTTGGTTCTGAAAGAATCGCGAAAATCATGGACCGTTTGGGATTGAAAGAAGGGGAAGTGATTACGCACAGCATGGTTTCAAAATCAATTGAAAGAGCGCAGAAAAAAGTGGAAGAAAATAACTTTGGAATGCGTAAGCGATTATTGGAATATGATGATGTAATGAACGCGCAACGCAAAGCAATTTACAAAAAACGTCACAATGCATTATTTGGAGACCGTCTTGGTTTAGATATCGCAAATATGTTTTATGATGTTTCAGAATCAATTGTTTTTGGATTTCCAAATGCAAATCAATTTGAAGATTTCACACTTGAATTATACCGTGTTTTAGGAATTGAATCTCCAGTTACTGAATCTGAATTCGCAACAACAGACAAAGCTGTGATTGCAGAAAAAGTTTATGACGCAGTTCAAGAACACTACAACAATAAAAATTTACGAATTTCGGAAAAAGCATTTCCTCAGGTGAAAATGGTTTATGAAACACCAGGAAATCAATTTAGAAATATCGTTTTCCCTCTTTCCGATGGTAAAAAAGAAATGGAAATGGTTGTTAGTCTAGAAGAAGCATACAATTCAAATGGAAACGCTTTACCAAAAGCATATGAGCGTAACATTACATTGGCTATGATTGACGACGAATGGAAAGAACATTTGCGTGAAATGGACGATTTAAGAACTTCTGTTCAACAAGCTGTTTACGAACAAAAAGATCCGCTTTTAATTTATAAACTGGAATCCTTTGAATTGTTTAAATCGATGTTGGCAAGATTAAATCTGGAAACAGTTGAAACGTTGGTGAAAATGGATATTCCTGCACTGCAAGAAGAAATTAAAAGCACCAATAAGCAAATAACGACTCAAAATAGTTATGAAAAAGCTCAATTGGGTTCTGTAAGTACGTCTACTCAAACGCCCAATTTTCAGGGAGCAGAAGGTTATCAAGAGGCGATTCAAAACTCGATTCGTGAGCCAGAGAAAAAACAACCAGTGATTGCTGATCCAAAAATAAACCGCAATGATCCTTGTCCTTGTGGAAGTGGCAAAAAATATAAGCAATGTCACGGTAAATAATTTCAAAAATGTCCACTCATAAGGTGGACATTTTTTTTGCTCAAGCGAAATGATAATTTAAGGGTAGTCTGTGTTAAAAATTTAACACTTATTTTATTAGTTCGATTTTGGTTTTTTTAGTTGTTAAAAATCTGTATATCTGATTTTTGTGTTTTTTTGTTTTGTGATTAAAATCCGAATAAACAAATTACTGTTTAAAAATGAATATGGCATTTGTTCATTTCCTTCCAATTCTGTAATTTTTACTGCCTATCTTTGGTTTCTTAATACTTCATAAATACTGTTGAATAGAATTTGAAAGCAGCGATAAGTTGCTTTTGAGATTGTTGGAATAAGTATTTAAAGTAAAAATTGAAAACAAGTATGATACTAAAATTACTTTTTACTTTTATTTTTTCTGCAATTTGCCTTTTGGCAAAGACTACTCCCATTGATAAAAAGCAAATTGCTATAAGCGGTATAGATAACCAATCCTTTGAGGTTATTGTCGTTTATGAAAAATACAACAGTAAATTTCACCAAGAGATTGTTTCTGAAATCACTCAAATAAATGGTTTAACTATCGGTGGTTATTGTGAATCATTGAAATGCTTCTATTTACAAGTAGATCCAATCGTTTTTAAAACTAAAAGTGAAGTTTTTCAAGTTCTTGAATTGAAAACAAAGAAATTTTCACCAGTCTTTAAGGAAGGTACAACTTCAAGTATCGTAATTTCAAATTGTCAAAGAAATTAATTTTTTATGCAGAAAAGATCTTTATTTATTTCACTTTTTAGCATTTTTGTTTTAGTTGCTTTAAACAATCATTTTTTTGCTGTTAACTATACTTTTTCCAATAGGTCACTTACCCTTTCAAATACCACAGGTTGCGCAGTTTCCTCTTATACATTTAGTCAAAAAACTGCTAATAATAATAATGCTAAAATCAGTTCGGGAGTTACAGTTACAATAGTGTTTCCAACTGGCGTAAATATTTCAACTGCAACCATGGCAGGGAGTACTTTTAAAGGTACTGCCATAACTGCTGGTTGGACTATCTCCGGTCAAACACTGACTTTTACATCACCAACGAATGTTGGAAAGGACAAGACATTTTCTATTGTGATTGCAAATATAACCAACGGAGGTTCAACAAATGCAAACGCCACAGTTTCTATGCCTAACCAATCAGGTGGGACGAGTTCAGGCACTACTTACTTAGTTTCCACCACAGCATGTCCAACTATTCCTTCCAATAATGAATGCAGTGGTTCAGCTTCTTTAATACCAGCACCAAGTGGAAGTAGCACTTGTACTACAATTAATGGAACAACCTTTGGAGCTACTGCTAGTGCATTAACTTCTTGCGCTGGGCTGGCGGATGATGATGTTTGGTATTTGTTCGTTGCGAATAATCCAAATCATCAGGTAACTGTGGATGGAATTGCCAATTTTAATGCAGTTGTTCAAGTTTTTTCTGGCGCTTGTCCAAGTGGTATGACTTCTCTTTCTTGCACAGATATTACAGGTGGAAATGGAATAGAAACAGCTAGTTTGTCAGGACTAACAATAGGAAGTACTTATTATGTTCGAGTTTATCATAGTGGAACAGGACCGGGGGTTTCTGCAGCTAATTCATTTACAATTTGTGTGACGAGTTCTTCTTCAGCTTGTAACATTGGTTCGGGAAATCTAACGGCGGGTTCTCTGCCTTATACATCTGGAGCTCAAACTACATGTTCAGCTGGAAATGATATTACATCTTCTAATGTGTCTAATGTTTGTGGTTCCAGTAGTTATTACGGAGGTTTAGACAAAGTTATAGAGTTTACGCCACTTATTTCAGGCACCATTAGTATAAATCTAACATCGACAGGTTCTTGGTTGGGAATGATGTTGTATCAAGGCTGTCCAACGTCTGGTGGGATTTGTGTGGCAAATGCACAGAGTTCTGCTGGAAATCAATCGATAGGTTGTGTACCCGTTGTCGGTGGGTTGAATTATTACTTAGTTGTTGATTCTTATCCAGCGCCAAATTGTAACCCATTTAATGTTACAATATCTGCCCCATCGTCAAGTTCACTGACAGGAACCATTTGTTCAAATGCAGTAAACATGACTTTTCCATATTCTGCAACGAATCAATCAACACTATGTTATGGAAATGACTACACCAATGCAAGTATTGGCTCACCATCAACGTTATATGAAAGTGGTGAAGACAAAGTGTATTCATTTACTACCACAGGTCCTCAATGTTTAAATTTAATATTATCAAATGCATCTACTGATTATATTGGTTTCCAGGTTTATTCTGGATGTCCAGGAGTTATTGGTACGACATGCGTTGCAAGTGGAGGAGGAGCTAATAGTGGTTCTTTAGCTTCCTCATTTGTAGTTCCAGCTGCAGGGACATATTATTTAGTTATTGATACTTGGTCTGCACCTTCTTTTGTAAATTATGATTTGGTTGTAACATCCACTGGTTCTGGCCCTTCAAATGATTTACCTTGTAATGCAGAATCTTTGATTTTGGGAACATCTATTGGTGGCGAGAATAACTGTTCAGGAAGTGCAAGTGAACCAGGAGTTCCAGGTTGTTGGTCATCAGGGTCAATTAATTCCGTTTGGTATAAAGTAACTGTTCCTGCATCGGGAAAAGTAAAGATTAAAACCACACAAGGGTCATTACTTAATACGCAAATCGCAGTTTACACAGGAACTTGTGGTTCATTGACCTTACTAGCCTGCAATGATAATGCAGCTTCATGTGCTTCATTTTCTACCTTAAACTCTGAATTGTCTTTAACAGGATTGACTGTTGGAAATACGATATTTATCAGGGTAGATGGTAATTTACAATCTACTGGAACATTTTCGATTTTGGCTATTGATGGAGATAATTCGTTCCCTTCAATTCCAGGTCAAGATTGTGGAGATCCTAATCCAGTTTGTAATACAGTCATGTCCATCTCTAATCCTGGGTATAGTGGTTTTGGAAATACTTGCGATTTACCTACAAGTTATTGTTTGGCTTCAGGTGAGAGAAATATTGTCTGGTATAGAATACCAATTTCAACTGCTGGAACATTTGATTTTAATATTGTGCCGAATGATTTTAGTTCGGTAACTGAAAATGGCACTGACTACGATTTCGCCATTTGGAAAATTGCAGAAACAGGAGGTACTTTAGGTACAGATTTTTATAATTGTTCACAAATTGCTGCTGGTACCGCTCCTCCGGAGGCATGTAATTATTCTTTTTTAGGTGTCACTGGTATTGGAGCAAGTGGAAATCCACCTACCTCACTGGCAACTACGGTTTGTCCTACTTGCCCTGGGGGATATAATCCTATTTCAACTTTTTCAGGATCTTATGAACCCACTTTGACTGTTGCAGTTGGTGATGTATATTTATTGGCAGTAAGTAATTTTACATCTAGTACATCCGGGTTCAGAATTAATTTTACAGGTACATCAGTAATCGATTTTGCCGCTTCTCTTTCAGTTGCAGGTGGAGTGACATGGAGTGGTGGTGATATTGCAACGCCCACGGAATGGACAGACGTTGACAATTGGGGTGGATGTGCAACGCCTATTTGTTCAAGAGATGCATTTGTTGCACCATTTACAAATCAGCCTATTTTATTGACTGGTCAAACATTTACGACCAAAGACTTGATCATTCAAGCTGGAGCAACCTTGACATTGCAAGCAAATTCAACATTAGAAATTTGTGGTAATTTTACTAATTTTGGATTTATTAACGCTGACCCCACATCAACAATTATCTTTAAAGGGACAGGCACTCAAGCTATTTCAGGTAACTTTACTTCCAATAATAGACTAGGGAATTTAACCATAACTAAATTATCAGGAAATGTAATCCTATTTAATGATTTAGATCTCGGTGGTAGTTTTACAACTAGTTCAATTTCTAGTATTTTTAATAGCAACGGAAAGCATTTAACCATAAGTAAAGATTTTTTTAACTTTAGTGGCAATACAACTTTTACAAATACTGGCACAACTGGAAAACTTGAATTTAACGGAAATGGTTCACAAAATTACAATCAAGGATTAACGCAATTAAACTTGAATGGTGTTATTTTGAGCAATTCAGGAGGCATTGGTTCGGGAGTGAATTTATTATCCAATATGTTCATTAAAGCTAATACTGGTACTTTGACATTGAATCAAGGTACAATATCTACGAATTCTTATGCTGTCAATGTACTGAATACATCAGTTAATTCAGTTTCCGGTGGATCTACAATTAGCTTCATCGATGGAAATTTGACACGATCTTTGAATTCTACGGGTAGCTATGATTGGCCAGTTGGAAATGTTTCAAAAGGTTATCAAAGAGCAAATTCTACTTTTCTAACCTCTACTATTGGTTCGATGACAGGTAGATTTGATGATTGGCCAAGTGGACCAGGTTATCCTCCTATTTATGGTGGGTCAGATTGTGGTTCGCTTTTTGGTTTTGGCGCGCAAGACAATGGCTATTGGACCTTGACTGCAAATTCAGGGGCATCTACCAATTACGATTTAACTTTATATCCAATTGGCTCTTTAAATACTGCGGGCACATCTAACTGGACCATTATCAAAAAACCTAGTTTAGGATCTGGATCTTGGTCTTTGAGCGGAACTTGTGCTCCTTCCACAGTAAGCCAAGTGAATCGAACTGGAATGTCGGGTTTTTCAGTTTTTGGAATTGGACAATCTGTTACACCGTTGCCAATTGAATTATTGTCCTTTACTGGTAGAAGTGAAGGTGCAAGTAATTATTTAGAATGGATCACTGCAACTGAGATTAATAATGATTATTTCACACTTGAACGTTCTGCTGATGGAATCAACTTTAATCAATTTGCTGTTGTTGATGGCGCAGGAAATAGTAATAGTAGTATTCATTATGATAAGTACGACCACGATCCTTTTGTAGGTGTGACCTATTACAGGTTAAAACAAACCGATTTTGACGGAATTTATACATACTCAAATATTGTTGCTTTAGCAAATGTTTTAGATAAAGTGTCTATGGGTGGAATTCATCCTAATCCTACGGCTGGAAATATCTCATTTGATTTTTTTAGTCCCAAAAATGGAGTTCTACAAATTAGGATGATAGATAATGCTGGAAGAATTGTGTTAGATGAGATGGAGAATATTGTGCAAGATCAAACTAAGATAAACTTCTCAATTAGTCATTTTGCCAAAGGTGAATATACTTTAGAGGTTGTTTTTGAAAAAGGAGATTTTAGTTCTCAAGTTAAGGTGGTTAAAAATTGATTTAGGATTTACCAATTTTTTAAATCATATTTTGCTACTTTAATTACCTTTGTGTATGGATAAATTAATGGATGCAGTTTCAATTATTGGTGCAGGAAATGTAGCAACTCATTTAGCATTAAATCTTAAAAACAAAGGGTTCAATATTTATTCAGTTTCAAGTAAAAATAGTTTATCAGCAAAAGTATTAGCAGCCCAAGTGGATGCAATTGTCATTGATGATTTAAGATCTATTCCAAGTGGCAATTTAGTGCTAGTATGTGTAAATGACGAAGCAATAAAGTTGGTTTTAAGCCAAATTTCACTTGACAATTCAATTATCTATACTGCTGGAAATGTTGAACTTTCTTCTTTGCCAAAAAGGCCGAATTTAGGTGTTTTTTATCCGTTACAAACATTCAGTAAAGAGCAGGATTTACAACTTTCAGAAGTTCCTTTTTTAATTGAAGCAAACAATCAATTATTCGCGGAATTAATTTTTCAAATCGCAAAAAAAATAAGCAATTATGTTGTTTATGCTGATTCAAACGAAAGAAAGAAATTACATTTAGGAGCGGTTTTTATCAATAATTTCACCAATCATTTGGTTTATTTATCCAAAAAATACCTCGAAAGCCAACAATTAAATTGGGAGATTTTAAAACCGTTGTTAGAGGAAACTTTCAAAAAACTGAATAGTGTTGAACCTTATGAGGCTCAAACAGGACCTGCAAGAAGAAATGATCAAGAAACGATAAAAGATCACATTCAAAAGCTCGAAGGATCAAGCAGAGAAATTTACGAAGCTATTTCTAAAAGTATTTTAGAAACTTACCAATCTAAATAATATGAAAAGTTACAAAGAGAAATTGCCTTTTATCAAAACATTTATATTTGATGTTGATGGAGTTTTGACAACTGGTGAAGTGCTTTTAAATGATGGAAAAGTTATTCGAACCATGCATTCCAAAGATGGTTATGCGATTCAATATGCTGTGAAAATGGGTTATCGTATATTAATTATTACTGGAGGTAATTCAGTCGATGTAAAAGAGCGTTTATTAGGGTTAGGTATTGAGGAGGTGTTTTTAAGTTCTCATGATAAAGTTGCAGTTTATGAATCTTGTAAATCAAAGTATGATTTTACAGATGAAGAAGTTTTATATATGGGTGATGATATTCCAGACTACAAAGTAATGCAAATGGTGGGAGTGTCAACTTGCCCGCAAGATTCAGCAGTTGAAATAAAATCAATAGTGGATTATCAGTCTCCTATTTTTGGCGGTAAAGGTTGCGTTAGAGATGTCATAGAACAAACCTTGAGAAGTCAAAACAATTGGTTTACAGAAAAAGCATTCGCTTGGTAATGAACTAAAGCAGCATAGTTATCTTTTATTTTTCATCAATTTTTGATTGAAATGAAACCTTTTGTTTGTAATTCTCGTTCAATTAGTCTGACAACAATTATTTGTTTTCACTACTGAAAGTGTAAAAATGACATTTAAGTAAACAATTCATACATTTCAATTGATATTTGGTTTGTTTTTTATCTTCATTTGTTTGTTAAATAGTAGTGTTCATCTAATAGTTGAAAATTAAGAAGAATTACGAACAAGCGAAAGAGATTTTATTCGCAAATTACAGTTTAAACAAATCAATATGGAAGATTTAATACTTGAATCGACGATACAGTCTCCAATGATTCATTTTTCCAAAACTACTGGGATTATGTCAATAAGTGGAAGAGCGATTCCCAATGATCCAGAAGAATTTTGGTCAGATATTCTTGATTGGTTTTATAGTTATTTAGCTGCACCGAATTCATTGACAGAATTTAGAATTGATTTAGAATATTTTAATATATCATCCTCGAAGAGAATACTTTTTTTATTATACAAATTGAATGAATTAGTAGAAAAAGGAATGGAAGCGAAAGTAAATTGGTTCTACAATTACACGGATGAAGACATGTTTGAAGTTGGTCAAGATTATGAATATATGGTAAAAGTTCCGTTTGAATTTATTGCATATACAGACATTGATTTATCACTAGCACATTGATTTTACATAAAATTTCTATTAAACCGTTTCTAAAAGAAGCGGTTTTTCTGTTTTTGATAGTCGGGTTTGAAAAATTGAATTTCATTGCTGTTTGAAATATGTGAACTTATTTCGAAAGAAATAATTGTCATTGATATTAAACTATTATTTTTGTAAAAAAAATAGTTTGTGAGAGTTATTGCTGAAGTACCGCATGAAAGATATAAAATTCAAATTTTCAATTACAATAGCAAATATATTGTAAAAGTTGAATTAGGTCAGTTCGAACAAGTTTTTAAAATTGGCGAATTAGATGTAAATGGAATTGAAGATATTCAATCAATGGTGACAGAAGAATTACTTGAAAATTGTCTTCAGCGTTTTATTTCCATGAGGTCGGATTGGGAGAAATCTTTCTCCTCCAAAAATTAAAGTATTTAAATTTTTTATATGAAATTGTTAAAATCATTAGTCATTTTTACTGCAGTAAGTTTTGTTGTTTTTGCTTGTGGAGAAGATAAAAAGAAAGAAGAGAATACAACTCCTAATGTTCCAACTATTAGAACAAATGGGCTGAAGATTGCTTTTTACAACCAAGATAGCTTAACAAAGCATTTTAGATATTATGTTGAGATGGATTCAATGATGAAATCCAAACAACTGCGTTTCCAAGGTGAATTACAAAAGCGTGAAAAAACGTTGCAGAATTATGTTTTGACCAACGAGGAAAAAGCTAAATCTGGCGCATTATCTGGTTTTGAAATCCAATCTATCCAAGAGGAAGCGCAAAGAAGACAACAAGCATTGATGCAATATCAGGAAACAGAAGGGATGAAACTGGAAAAGGAAACTGGTGAATTATTGAGTGTAATTAGCAAAAAGATAGAATTGGCTGGAAAGAAATATTCTGAAAAGCATGGAATTGATATTTTAATGATGCATGGAGCCGCTGGACAGTTTATTTATGTTAGCCCGACAATGGATGTTACGACTGAATTTATTGCCTATTTGAATCAAAATCAAAAAGAAATTGAGGCTGATATGGGTAAAATCAAAAAATAATATGTTTGTAGCCCAACAAAAGTTAAATGAAAATATTGCAGAGTATATCTTATACATGTATCAAATTGAAGATGTAATTCGTGCCTATAATTTTGATTTAGATAGAATTCTCCAAGAATACGTTAGTCCTCAATTGCCAGATCAATCTTTTTTATCAAATTACAGGGATTGGTATCAGATGCTGATTACTCAAATGCATTCGCAGAAGATAGAAAAAACAGGACACTTATATTTGATTCAAGAAGTTTTGATTGAGCTCTCTTTTCTTCATAACACGCTGCTGAATATGTCTGATGATGTGAGATATAAAGAATTATATGAGGCAGCAGTAGCACATATTGACGAGTTTAAGCAAAAATCAAATTTGAAAGACAAAAATCACATTGAAATCGTGTTTCATGCGCTTTATATGAAGTTACTTTTACGACTTCAAAAGAAAGATATTAGTGCCGAAACGGAAGAAGCATTTGATTCAATGAGAATTTTAGCAGCTTATTTAAGTAGAGCTTACCATCAAATGAAAAACGGTACTTTGAATTTTTTCAATAATTGACCTTATTTATCTCACATTTATTACTGATTACTCAACAGAAACATACAAATATTCATTGAAACAGATTGTTTGTACATTTAGTTGGTTGAGTATGATTCTCATTTTATTGTATAGTTAAATCTTAATTTATAAAATAGTATATTTACTACTTGATATTTATACTATGCTCAAGATAAATAATTTATTTGCTATTTCTAAGATTAGCAAGTTCACTTGTTTTTTTGTTTCGATATTCCTTTTTTCGAATAATTTCTTTTCACAATCAACTTCTGTCACATTTAACTACACAGGTAGTGCTCAATCTTGGACTGTACCTCCTTGTGTAACGAGTATTTCAGTTGTTGCAGCTGGTGCTGAAGGTGGTGGCGCTAGTGGTGGTAATGGTGCTGTAGTTTCTGCTACAATAGCTGTGACTCCCGGCCAAGTGCTTCAATTGACCGTTGGTGGTTCAGGGAATTGCCCAGGCGCAGGATTTAATGGAGGAGGAAATGGTGCAAACGCCAATTCAGCTGCAAATAGTTCTTGTGGTGGTGGTGGTGCTACAGATATTCGTGTTTCTCCTTTTGCAACAGGAAATAGAATTTTAGTCGCATCAGGTGGCGGTGGAATGGGAGGTGGAACTTCTGATGCTGTTGGTAGCTCTGGTGGTTGTGCAACATCTGCTGCTGGAGTTTCTCCATTTGGTGTTGGTGGAGGTGGAGCAAGTCAAACAAATGGAGGTAATGGAGGTCCGCCATGGATTTCTAGTGGTAATTCTGGAACTTCAGGTTCAATAGGACAAGGTGGAAATGGCGCTTCTGATCCATGTTATAACGTTGCACCAGGTGGTGGTGGCGGTGGCGGTTTTTATGGTGGCGGTGGTGGCGGTTCTGATTGCTTTGCAAGCTCTCCCTATGGAGGAGGAAGTGGAGGTGGCGGTTCTAGTTTCACTCCTGCCGGAGGTGGTTGTACAACAGGTTCAAACAATGGTCCAGGATATATTACAATTACCTACACAACATCTACTGTTACATCAACATCCACAAATACAGGTCCATTTTGTGTTGGTTCAACCATTCAACTGAATGGTGCGGGTGGAGGAACATATTCGTGGACAGGACCAAATGGTTTTGTTTCGAATCTTCAAAATCCAACTATTCCGAATGCTACTGCGGCAAATGCAGGAGTTTATACTTTGGTTACAACTGTAGGTGGTTGTACGGCAACTTCAACAACTACTGTGGTAGTTAATCCTGGTGGAACGTCTACATTTACGGCTATTCCCTCGATTTGTTCAGGTGGAACTTTTACTTTACCAACTACCTCTTTGGAAGGAATTACAGGGACTTGGTCTCCTGCATTAAATACAACAGCTACAACTACTTACACATTTACTCCAAACCCTGGACAATGTGCTACTCCAACCACACTTACCGTTAATGTAGGTGCAGGTCTAGATTTTGTAAATGTTCAATTTCCTGAATCAGCAACTATTTGTGAAGGAAATTCAGTAACTATTTTTGGTCAAGTTTATGAAGCTGGTTTGACTGAACCCAATAGTCAAGCAGCTGGAATTATTGCAGAATATGGTGTGTTTACCTCAAATACTGATCCTTCCACTTGGCCTTCATCAGCATGGTCAACTGGGACTTACAATCCGGTTTCATTATTGAATCCCAATAACGATGAGTATATGGGCACAGTTTCTGGTTTGACAGTAGGAACTTATTATTATGCATATAGATTTAGTCTAAATGGTTGTGCATTTCAATATGGAGGTTATAGTGCAACTGGTGGCGGTTTTTGGGGTGGAGCAAATGTTAATGGAGTGATCACCGTTACTCCTAATTCGGTTCCAACTTTTACTCAGATTGCTCCAATTTGTGCTGGCTCAGCATTATCTCCTTTACCCACAACTTCTATAGAAGGGATTATAGGAACTTGGAGTCCTGCGATCAATAATACTTCAACAACAACATATACATTTACACCTGATGCGGGTCAATGTGCCGCAAATACGACGATGACTATTGTTGTAAATCCAGCGCCTACAGTCACCGCTACTCCATCTTCACAATCTATATGCAGTGGTTTGGTTACTGGCATTGGGTTAAGTTCAACTCCAGCGGGAGCGACTTTTTCATGGACTGTGTCTGAGAATAATGCGAGTGGTGGGAGCGCAGGTAATGGATCGAGTATTGCACAGACGTTGACAAATTCGAGTACGAGTGTTGGTAGTGTTACTTACACTGTTACACCAAGTTTTGGAACCTGTGTAGGGACTCCATTGGATGTTGTTATTACAGTCAATCCGGCACCTTCGGTTGTTGCTACCCCAACTTCACAATCTATTTGTAATGGAACGAGTACGGGTATATCATTGACTTCTATTCCAGCGGGAGCTAGTTTTGATTGGACTGTTGTTCAATCGAATGTGAATGGAGGAAGTGCAGGAACTGGTTCTAGTATTAATCAGTCTTTGTCATTGTCTTCAGGTACAACGGGCTCTGCGACTTATACGATCAC
>JBIKJE010000108.1:0-8079 GCA_044361165.1 Crocinitomicaceae bacterium
CTTTTTTTTAAAGTATTTTTAAAATCAATCTTTCTTAAAAAAACTTGGACTTGATTCCTCCATTGGAGCCATGTATTTTTTCAAATTTTGCTCATCATTTTTATTCAAAATCATCAACATATTGTCTGACTCAACCACGATGTGATTGTTTAATCCTTCAATCAAAGCCAATTTTGAATTTGGTAAATTGACGATGCAATTACTAGAATTGATCATGTAAACATTATCGCCGATAACTGCGTTTCCGTTGTAATCCTTTTCTAAATGCGTATAAACACTTCCCCAAGTTCCTAAGTCTGACCAATCAAAATTTGCCAACACAACATCCACATTCTTAGCGTTTTCCATCACCGCAAAATCGATAGATATATCTTCACAAACCTCAAAACAATGATTAATAGAAGCTTGCTCGTTTGAAGTATTATAAAAACCGTTTTCCTCTGAAAACAGTCCCAACAATTCTGGTTTAAACTTCCTCAATGCATCTAAAATTGTATTTGCAGTCCAAACAAAAATCCCTGAATTCCAATAGTAATTTCCTGACTTTAAGAATAATTCAGCTACTTCTCTATCAGGTTTTTCAGTAAAATGTTTTACTTCTCTTACTTGTCCACCTAAAATGTCACCTTGTTCAGTGAACTCGATATAACCATATCCAGTATCAGGACGTGTTGGCTTGATACCCAAGGTAACTAATCGATCATTTTGATTCGCTGTTTGAATTGCTATCTGAACAATTTCGGTAAACTTATCTTCCTTCAAAATTAAGTGATCCGACGGTGCAACAATCAATGTTGCTTTTGGATTCATTGAATGAATTTTTGAAGCTGCATAAGCAATACATGGCGCTGTATTTTTTCTTTTGGGTTCTGTCAAAATTTGACTCAAAGAAATCATTGGCAACTGCTCTTTTACTAAATCTACGTAACCTTCATTGGTCATGATGTAGATTTGAGTTTCAGGAGCGATTTTTGTCAATCGCTCAAAAGTCATTTGCAACAAAGATTTTCCAATCCCTAAAACATCTAAAAATTGTTTTGGTTTCTGAGGCGTTGACATTGGCCAAAAGCGGCTTCCGATACCGCCAGCCATAATGATACAATAATTATTTTCCATGTTAATATATCTCAAATTAATGGTTTCACTTCTGTGAGCGCATGAACTAAATACTTTTTATTACTTGATACTTCATCACACAAATATCTTTTTCTTCGCAATTCACGCTTTATAAAATGTTTACCTTGAAGCACAAAAGTAGTATTTTTCGGCAATGATTCAAGCAAAACAATTCCTTCTTTTGGTTTATCATACGTTCTCAAAACCCTTGTCAAATTTACATCAGAACACGAAGATGCTTTTGTGTTTGTCAATGATTGCACCAAAGCGTTTAAAATATCATTTGGTAATAAACCAGAATCTATTGCAGGCAACAGCAAACTTCGGTAAATATTTTTCCATTCCTCTCCATGCGGTTTGACACGGTGACCAAATTCTAAAAAAGTCTTTAAATGAGCGAACTCATGCAAAGTAGTAATCAAAAAAGCATACGGATTTAAATCTCCATTTACAGTAATTTGTGATTTCTCACCATTAATACCTGCTCTAAAATCACCTAATTTTGTCGAACGGGGAGCGACTATTTTAAAACTGACAGTATTTTCAAATAATAAATTGACAACCATTTCTTCGAATCCAGCAGGAACGAACGCCTTCAATTTCTCAAGAATTATTTGTTTTTTATTCACTGTTTTCTTCATTCCGATGATAAAATTAAGTGAACTAACTAATATTGATTCATAAAAATGGAAAATCTCTTCAAAAAAACGAAATTATACCTTAATTTAGCGGTCAGTGAAGATACTAGAAAACATAGGGAAATATTGTTTAATGCTTTGGATTGTTTTTTCTAAACCAGAAAAATTCAAAATTTTCCGTAAAAGAACATTTGATGAAATCCAAACCATTGGTATAAATTCGTTACCAATCGTTGCATTAATGTCTGTATTTATTGGTGGTGTAATTGCATTGCAAACTGCTTCAAACATGGACAATCCAATTCTTCCTGATTACACCATTGGTTATATTACGCGTTCAAGTACCATTTTAGAATTATCTCCAACGATTATTTCTCTAATTTTAGCAGGAAAAGTTGGTTCCAATGTTGCTTCAGAAATTGGTACAATGCGTATTACCGAACAAATTGACGCTCTCGAAATTATGGGTGTAAATTCGTTGACTTATTTAGTTTTGCCAAAAATTGTTGCAGCTGTTATCTTCTTTCCAATCTTGATTACGTTCTCAATGACATTGGGAATTGTTGGAGGATGGCTTTCACTTGTAATTGCAGATTTATCGACAACAGAAACCTATTTGATTGGTATTCGCTACTATTTCAAAACTGGTGACATCGTTTATGCGCTCACAAAAACCGTCGTTTTCGGTTTCTTGATTGTTTCGATTTCTTCTTTTTACGGATACTATTCTAAAGGTGGATCTTTGGATGTCGGACGCTCTTCTACTCAGGCAGTCGTAAGTAGCAGTATCGCTATCTTGATTGCCAACTTCTTACTCACCCAAATGATTCTTTTGTAATGATTGAAGTAAAAAATGTTTCTAAAACGTTTGGTGAGAATAAAGTACTAGACGATGTTTCAGCAAAATTTGAAACTGGTAAAGTCAATTTGATTATCGGTGCTTCCGGACAAGGAAAATCTGTATTAGCAAAATGCATCGTTGGTCTACATGAAGTAGATGAAGGTTCCATTTTTTACGACGAATTGGATTTTTGTGTCATGTCTCCAGAAGACAGAAGAAAAATCAGAACTGAAATCGGAATGCTTTTTCAAGGTTCTGCGCTTTTTGATTCAATGACAGTTGAACAAAACATCATATTTCCGCTTTCAATGTTTACCAAAATGTCGAAAAGTGAAATGCTTGATAGGGCAAATTTTTGTTTGGAACGAGTAAATCTTGCAGGAAGAAACAAACTGTTCCCAGCTGAATGTAGCGGTGGAATGCAAAAAAGAATTGCGATTGCAAGAGCAATTGCGATGAATCCAAAATACCTTTTTTGTGATGAACCAAATTCAGGTTTGGATCCTCAAACTTCGATTTTAATTGATGCTCTAATCAAAGAAATCACCTACGAATACAACATGACAACCATCGTCATTACGCACGACATGAACAGTGTAATCGAGATTGGCGACCATATCAATTTCATTTATAAAGGTAAAAATTGGTGGCAAGGAAACAACAAAACAATTGTTACAACAGAAAATCAAGAAGTTGTTGATTTCGTTTATGCATCCGATTTT
Source organism: Crocinitomicaceae bacterium (assembly GCA_044361165.1). Classification (GTDB taxonomy): domain Bacteria; phylum Bacteroidota; class Bacteroidia; order Flavobacteriales_D; family Crocinitomicaceae; genus JAQVCM01. Next base: position 3,318 of record JBIKJE010000108.1, read on the forward strand.
ATGAAGCAAATTAGAAGCAAGTTGGCTTGAATCAGTAACAGTGCCTGAAATGGATCTATTCAATCAATCTCCTATTACCAATTTACTAACAGGAGAAAGTATTGTTGAATCTCATGGAATCATTTTTTCTAGCGCAGAAATCACAACTATTTTCAATGTATTATCTTCTGAAGTAGCTTGGGAAAATGACGAAATTTTAATCTTCGGAAAACGAATCACAACCAAAAGAAAAACTGCTTGGTATGGCAACAAACCTTTTGCTTACACCTATTCACACACTACCAAAATCGCACTTCCTTGGACTCAAACTTTACTTGAAATCAAAGAAAAAGTAGAATTGATTTCAAAAGAAAAATACAATGCTTGTTTACTAAATCTTTACCACGATGGAAGCGAAGGAATGGGTTGGCATAGTGACGACGAAAAAATGATTGTGCCTAAATCAGCGATTGCATCCGTAAGTTTTGGAGCAACTAGAAAATTTGTTTTCAAACATAAAAAAGACAAAACACAAGTTTCTACTATTCTTGAAAATGGCAGCTTGTTAGTCATGAAAGGAGAAACACAAATTGACTGGCTTCATGCGTTATCCAAAAGTGCAAAAATCAAAACACCAAGAATTAATTTGACATTTAGAATGATTGTGGAGTGATATTTTTATCCACAGAAGTTTAATGTCACGGAAATTTAATTGATTATGATTCACTTAATTCTTTGAATACTTAAATTTAGACGAAAAAGAAAAATTAAATGAAAAGATATCAAAAATCCATATTCATCATTCTTGAAAAGGAGCTTTGCACCGTTTATTTGTATGAAGATGGCTTTAGATTAAATGAATTAGAACCAGTTCAAAAAATTTTTCATTTTCATGACTATTCTTTTGACTTATTTCAAGGTTTATTTCACGGCTTAAAACAATTCAATCTTCCGATTGGACACTATTTTTATGGGATTTCAGCAGATTGTAACCCCATTTTAGTTCGGCATTTTAAAAAAGTATTTAAAGGGTCTAATAATTTAGGAGTCAAAGCAATAAAATTGAAGTTTGCCCAAATCTATTTGAAATATGCTGACATATACTTCTCCGGACATTATTATATGACAGACTTTAAGCCGGTTTACGAAATGTCGTTCCCATTTTTGCAAAAATCTGTAGCTTGGGGCGAATCGAACTACTCGATGAATTGGTTTTATCTTGCTTATTCTTATTATTTTGGACTTGGAACGCAGATAGATTATGAAAAAGGATACAAACTTTTCGAAAAAATTGTTGAAAGCAATAAATCTACCATCATGGTAGGAGATGCATTATATTACCTAGGATTTGCGCACAAATTTGGTTTTTACGTTGAAAAAGATCCTTCAAAAGCAATTCCATTTTTCATACATGGAAAAGAATTACAAAATCAAAAATGTATCGATGAATTAAAGAAGTAAAATGATTTGCATAAAAAAAGGTCAACAAAATTGCTGACCTTGATTCTTTAGGAGAAAATAGCCTATTTCTTAGCTAAATCTGAATTTTCTACTTTGTCAATACTTCCGTAAGCGTCGCAACTTCCTTTTTTCTTAGTGCCACATGAAGCAATAACAAAAGCAGATAACAACCCTATAAGTGTCAAGGTCAATACTTTTTTCATATTCGATCGATTTTAATTTGTCTGTTTGTGTGGAACAAAATTAAAAAAAAAAGTAAAGACTTGGAAATTTATTTTTCATTTATCTAACATATTAGTGTTGAAATAATGAACTTTGTTTGACGTTAAAAGGATTCATGAAATTTTTTGCTTTGTATTTATTTTTATTTGCTTCTATTTTTGGATGGAGTCAAAAAGATTATAAGCTAAAATTTACAAATGAAGATTTTAAAATTTTAAAGAAAAATCCAACAATCATTTTCAAGGATAGCCTATCGGCATTGACCTACGCAAAAGAATTCAAAAATTTTGGGATTAAAAAAGGCTACCTCCTCGCCTCAATCGATTCATTACATTTCAAAGAAAAAGAATTGTCGATTCATTTTTATCTCGGTCCAAAGTTTAAATCCGCCAAACTTTCTATGGACGCGACAGATTTACAATTTTATCGAAAATATAATATAGTTAACGAGAAATTAATCTCAAACTTGGATTTCAATCCGATTGAAATTGCAAATTTATTACAAAAATTACAACAGACTTTAGAAAATAATGGGTTTCCTTTTGCTGCTGTTTCTCTAAATAAAATTGAAATCGACAGTTTAAATTTGAAAGCGCACATTCAAATTGTGAAAGGAAATGATGTTCGTTGGACAAAAATCAACCTGAAAGGAGAAAATTTATCCACGAGTAAATTGATTGGATCTTACATTCATATCAAAACTGGAGATTTATATAATCAATCGGATGTTCAATTGATAAGCGCTAGATTAAAACAAATCAGTTTTTTAGAAGAAATCAAACCACCCGAAATTCTATTTACCAAGGATGGCGCAGAATTATTTCTTTACTTGAAATCTAAACCTGTGAGTTTAGCAAATGGAGTAATCGGTTTGCAACCCAATCAAAATAACAGCAAAATTTCAGTCACTGGCGACATCCGATTGAAATTAGTTAATGTCTTAAAGCGCGCTGAAATGATTGATTTAAACTGGAAAAGTCTCCAAGCACAAACTCAATCGCTGAAAGCGCAGCTAAATCTGCCAAATCTGTTTAAATCTCCTTTCGGAATTGATGGACAATTTCAATTATACAAAAGAGATTCTTCATTTTTAGAACTCAAACTAACCGCTGGAATTCAATATGCGCTCAACAATGGAAGTTACTTGAAAGTATTTTACAGAAACAATACTTCTTCTGTTTTGCGCGGTGGACAAAATAATCCTGCGTTTTCAAAATTAGGTTCTGTTCAAACGAATGCATATGGATTCGCGCTCTTCAAGCAGAATATTGACTACTTACCAAATCCATCCCAAGGATTTTCTTTGCTGTTAGATGCTTCCGTTGGACAAAGAAAATCAAGGGCAAATGACACAGCTCAAATTGTGAAAAATACCACGTATCGAGGAGAAATTCAATTGAATTGGTTCATTCCATTGTCTAAAAGACATGTTTTTAGATTGGCTAATCAATCTGAATTTTACATTGCTCCTACTTTCTACCAAAATGAAGCATTTAGATTTGGGGGACAAGTTTCTCAACGCGGTTTCAACGAAGAGGAATTGCGCGCGACAACGAGAACAATATTTACTGCTGAATACCGATTTTTAGTAGATAGAAATTCTTTTGCCTTTTTATTTTTTGACCAAAGTTGGTACGAGAATCGGACAACAAATTACTACAATGATCATCCTTACGGATTTGGAACTGGGTTTTCATTCGGAACGAAGGTTGGAACTTTTTCAATTTCCTATGCACTGGGCAAACAATTCGGAAATCCAATTTTAATTAGAGACGGGAAAGTACATTTTGGATATATTGCGTATTTTTAACTTATGATCTTGAGTTTTTCGAATATGAAATTTTATTTACTAATCTTAACGCTCATTTTAATCTTATCCGCTTGCGGGAATGAAAAAGAATTAAATGATGGTTACGCCTATTTAAAACCAATCAATCCTATTAAACCAAAATACAGTGAGGAATTAACATTTGATTACAAAATCTATGAGGAAAATGATTCTACAGCAAAAATCTATTTTGATATTTTGAACGAAAATCTGCTTTCGAAAAGAGATTCACTAGATAGATGGACCCGACAAGCTTCCCTTCAAATATTAGTGCAAAAAAACGGAGTAACCAAAGATGTATTTGAAAATGTTGAAAAAGAATGGATAAACTTTGAAAATGAAAATTTTACTGATAGTTTGACAATCAATATCCCCAAAAAAGAGGATGTTTTTATTACAACAATTTACCATGATTTAAATAAACACGTCTATTTTGAAAATCAACAATGGTGGATCAGAAAAAAAACTTTTTATGCTGAGCAATTTATTCTACTTGACCCAATTACAAGAGAACCAGAAACTAAACACTTTCAATCTAATCAGAATTTATGCATTGAAAGTAATCATTTCAAGAATAAAGCGGTCGAAATAAGACAATTTAAAAGCTTTTCAAAACCATCAATCGCACCATTTTCACTTTCCAATGCAGAACCGGACTTTAGTAAATATGATAGCAATTTTAATCTTTTTTTTGAAAATAATGTACTAAAATTCAAAGCTGAAAATTGTTTAAGCATAATTTCAAATTCATCAGAAAAATCAGAATCAATTGCTTTTTTCACAGATAACAAAAGTGAAATGGAAATCGCAATTCAATGCATGACTTACATCTGCAGTGCAACTGAGATTGAAAAATTGAAAGATCCAGATTTGCGAAATAACATTTACGATCAATTTTGGCTAAAAGCAGCAGGAAATAATTTGTCAAAATCAAAGTTACTTCAAAATGAATTTTTAAATCGCATCAAATATGCCAATAAAAACTTCAGTTCTTTCAAACTTGGTGGTCTAACTGACATGGGTATGATTTACATTGTATATGGTGAACCAATCAAAATTGAAAAAGACGGATTTCAACAAAATTGGTACTTTTCACAGCAAGGAGATGAACAAATTAAGTTTACTTTTTTAAAAGACTTTTCTAATGGCATACCTAACAATTATTATTTAGAAAGAAGCTCTAATTACAGAAGTTCATATTATTTAGCCGTTGAAAATTGGCGAAATGGTATGTTGGATTATTAGATATTGGACTAATTGAAGTAATATTGG
>JBIKJE010000040.1:0-29477 GCA_044361165.1 Crocinitomicaceae bacterium
CAATTGCCCAAGAATCTGGTGTGAAACGCATGGATTGGCAAGTACTAGAATGGAATCAATTGGCCATCGATTTTTATCAAAAACGAAATGCGATTTTAGATCCTGAATGGTTGAATGGGAGATTGTTTTTCTAGAATTTTTAGATTTCAAATCCAATTTTTCCCAAAACTTTTCTCGCTTGAGAAACTGCTTCAAAATGCATTTTCAAATAGTCAATTCGATGTGTTTTTTCTTCACTAGAAAGTATCTTTTTAATTGAAATCGCTTGAATTAAATCTTCTGCATCATCAATGATTTCGCAAAATTGGCCTAAATCTGTTCCTTCAATCATCAGTGGATTTACTACACAACGATTTCCTTGAATTAAGGAATTTATCAACTTTAGTTTTACGCCAGTTGATTGAAAGGTAATGAGTAGATTGATTTCAGCCGTGCGAATTAGTTCATCCATTTCTTCAGATGAAGGATTGCTTTTCAATGAAATAAATGAATGCCTCTTCAATTCATTTTGCAAACCTTTACTCGGATTTTTTCCAGCAACAATCAATGGCATTTGAATTTGAGAGGAATCCCAACTTTCAATAATCCAACGCAAAGCACGTTCGTTTTCAGCAACGCTTAAATTTCCGTGGAACAATGCATAATTTTTTGGTTTTTCAGTTTCATTTATTTTGAAATCACAACCAACTGCCCATAAATTAGTTGAAGAATTGATGGCTAAATAGTAGTCTAAATCTCGCTCATTCAAACAAAATAGTTGATCTGCTTTTGCCAAGATTTTCTCGTATTTCTTCAGCTTTTTGGATTCTTTTTTGAAGAAGGTTTTCTTCAGCGGAGAACTTGTCGCATAAGCCAACGCTTCATAATATTGCCATTCGACATTGTGGATTCGAACCCATTTTTGTCTATTCGCAAATCTTTCGTCGCTCAAAATGGAAGTTGTGTGTAAACCTTCCATCAAAATGGGAAAATTATCTTCTAACAGACGATTCACTAATTTTTCGTCACGTCTCGTTGCAACAATAAATGGCTCCTTTTTGAAATTAGACCAAAGTGATTTTTTGCGTTTGTAGTAATGTATTTCATCTGCAATTTCCTTAAAATCATGGTTGGTTCCTCGGCCGTATTCAAAACAATGTAAAATCACATAGATACCCAAATCTTTCAACGCTTTTGCGCGGTAATAAATGTCTATCACGCCACCATAATCCGGCGGAAATGGCACATCTAGTGAGATGATATGAATGCTTTTTCTAGTCATTTTACTGCTGTATAAATTTGTTTCAAAACTTCCGTTTCTTTTTCCCAATTTTCTTTCAAACTTGCGGTCAGGCAATTGGTTTTCCACTTTTCAAGCAACGCAGGATCCGCTTGTATTTTTTGAATGTCTGCGGCAATATTTTCTGGCGAATGCCCGCTGATAATCTTTCCAATTTCATTTTCTAAGACCACTTTTTTGACTTCCACTAAATCCGAAGCTAAAATTGGTGTTTGTGTGTGCATGTAATCAAACACTTTGTTTGGAAGCGAAAACCTGTAATTCAAGTTGGTGTCTTTGTCAAGTGTCAAACCTAAATCGGCGTGGTAAGTATAATTCATCATTTCTGAATAGGGTTTTTTACCCATGAATTTCACTTTTTCCTCCAATTTGAGTTCAATGACCATTTCTTTCAAAGTTGGAATCACGTCGCCATCTCCTACAAAAAGTAAAACAGCATTTTCAATCAATTGCATTGCCAAAACCGCTTCTTCACCACCACGATCAATATTGATTCCTGCGCCTTGAAAAATGAGCACGAATTTTTTTTCTGGGATTCCTAATTCTGCTTTTGATTTCAAAGTTGAAGCCTGCCATTTGGGTGAAATGTTTCTGACAACACTTACTTTTTTACCATATTTGGCATTGTATCGATTCGCAATAGAATGATTTACAGTATAAATATGATTTAATTTTGGAAAAATCCAGCCTTCGATTTTCTCCCAAACAGCTTGTACTTTTGGGCGATTTACCAATTCTGGAACTTCTGTAAAATATTCATGTGTATCGTAGACTAAAGTCGAATGCTTCAATTTGCTAATTAGAAAATTGGGAAGTAAGGTGTCTAAATCATTCGAAACCAGAATAGAAGCTTTTCGAAACAGCAAAAACCAAAACAAACGAATCGAAAATCCCGCATAAAATAATGGACCTTTGTCGAACCACAATTTCATGCGATGCGTTTGGTACGGACGATCAAGAGGTAAACTATTTTTGCGCAACCTTCCAACTAATAAAACGGAATAACCTTGTTGCGTTAAAAACAGACAAACCTTATGGACACGTTGATCTGTGTACAAATCATTTGTTACACTTACAATGACTCTAGGCGATTTTCCCATGAATCAAAAGTAAGAAAAAGTTGGCGATGAATTAAAGGAAAGCGATTATTATTAAGACAATGGCGATGATTGACAGTAAGTAAATCCCAATGTTTATTGATGATAAAATAACCCCTGTTCGAGCCATTTTTACACCTTTTGGAGTATTATAATCTGCGCGTAATGATTGTATGCCTTTGATTAATCCGATAATAGAAAGTACCAAACCAACAACACCAAAAATATAGGTGATTTGTAAAATCAAGCCAGCGATTCCAAAATTTCGACTTTTTCTACCTTTTTCTTCTGACTCCATTGCCTCATATGCCATAGCTTGATTTACCTCAGGCTTGATGGAATCTTCTTCTTGTTCAAGTTTTTTGGTTTTAACTAAAATGATTTTTTCTTCAACTGGTTCAATTGATAAATTTTGTTTTGCCGTATTTAGCTCAATTGTTTCACTAGTTTGATTTTCAGGCATGGATTCATCAACTGTGGTGGATTTTTTATCATTATTTGCAGTGACAATTTCATTTTCAGAGAGTGCCTTTTGATTTAAATAAGAATAGGTTCTTTGTTGTCTTTTGACACCATTACTGTATTTCCAATCTGAACAAGAAACCAAGATTGAAATCATTAACAAAAGCGTAAATATATTTTTCATAACCATCAAATATGTTGCAAGATAATAAATAATCGATTTTTGATTGAAATTATTGTTTTCAAAGGGAGTTATTTCTAATAAATCCTTTTCCAAAATCAATTCACTACCTTTGTGACATGTTAAAAGCAAACATCGCCATTTTTGCTTCTGGACAAGGAAGCAACGCTTTGAATTTGATTCATCATTTCGAGTCTCATTCTGAAATTCATGTGAAATTTGTTTTGTCTAATAAAAGCGACGCCAAAGTGCTAGAAGAAGCACAAAAATTAGGTGTACAAACTTTTTCATTCAGCAACGCGGAAGTGGAAAATGGTGAATTTATCACACAGTTTTGTATAGGTCAACATATTGATTTCATTGTTTTGGCTGGTTATTTGCGTAAAATTCCACCTGCGTTGATCGCGCAGTTTCCAAATCACATTTTCAATATTCATCCTGCATTGTTGCCAAAATTTGGTGGCGCTGGAATGTACGGAAAACACGTACATGAAGCGGTACTTTTGAATCAAGAAAAAGAAACAGGAATCACCATACACCTTGTAAACGAAGATTTTGATTCAGGAGAAAAAATCGCACAATTTCACTGTGATTTGGATGCAGACGAAACAATAGAAACCATCCAACAAAAAGTACAAGCTTTGGAACAATTATATTTTCCAATGGTGGTTGAAGAAACAATTTTAAAAGCAAGAAATGTTTGATTTTTTTACGTCCTTTAATACAGCAGAAATTTTCAAGGCTGGAATGGTACTTTTCGCTGTCATTGATATTATTGGTTCTATACCAATTATTCTGAAAATCAAGGAGCAAGCGGGAGAAATTCATGCATTGCATGCAAGTTTGGTTTCTTTGGCAATCTTAATTGGTTTTTTGATTTTAGGAGAAAGCATCTTGAGTCTTTTTGGTGTCAACGTCGAAGCTTTTGCGGTTGCAGGTTCATTGATTTTATTCGCCATGAGTTTGGAAATGATTTTAGGCGTTCGACTTTTCAGAGACAATACCACAGGAAAAACGGCAAGCATTGTGCCTTTGGCGTTTCCAATTATTGCCGGTGCTGGAAGTATGACAACAATCATTTCACTGCGAGCAGAATTTGCTGCGATAAATATTGTCATTGCAATAATCATCAATATCATGTTGGTTTACATTGTTTTAAAACTGACCAAACGCATTGAACTTATCCTTGGAGATGGAGGAATCGCGATTTTGAAAAAAGTTTTCGGAATCATTTTGCTCGCCATTGCAGTGAAATTGTTCACAGCAAATGTGCAGGAGTTGTTTTGAGACGCTTCACTTGATTAAAAAATCCACCGAAAATTACTAACTTCGCCTAGCAAATTTTAACACTTCATGGCGTTTTGATTGCTAAATAGTAACATTAAAATCAGCAAAATGAAACCAATTGATCAATTGAAAGAAAGAAGTGGAAACGCATGTGAATTGTGTAAATCAACTGAAAATTTACAACTTTTTTATGTTCCTTTTTCAACGGGGAAATTTGCTGAGGAAGCGATTTATGCTTGTGAAAATTGCATCGCTCAAATTGAGAAGAAAGCGGAATTAGATACCAAACACTGGCAGTGCTTGAGCGAATCAATGTGGAGCGAATTTCCTGCTGTACAAGTTGTTTCATGGAGATTATTGAACAGATTGAAACAAGAATCTTGGGCGGTTGACAATTTAGACATGTTGTATTTGGAAGATGAAGTGCTCGCTTGGGCTGAAGCTTCTGGCGATCAACATTCAGATGGAAACGAAGAATTTCACAGAGATTGCAATGGAGTCATTTTACAACAAGGCGACACTGTTACTTTGATCAAAGATTTGGATGTGAAAGGTTCTAGCTTAAATGCCAAAATCGGAACAGCTGTTAGGATGATTCGCTTGGTTCACGACAATACCGAACAAATTGAAGGTAAAGTAGATGGACAAACAATCGTCATTTTGACCAAATACGTGAAGAAACAAGCTTGATTTTATTAATCAGATTGTTGCACCAAACATTTTTTTATTTTTGTAACTCAAAATCGAATTTTAACCTTTAAATCGAATTGGTTTGAAAAATTGTATTGCCCAAATTTTTGAAGTTAAAAAAAGCATGCTTGCTTTTGCTTTCAGTTTTATCGCACTTTCAGTATTTGCGCAACCAAATACAACACCGCCAAACACGGTAGACATTATTTACATGAAAGATGGTCGAATTTTGAGGGGCCAAATTTTGATTTTTGAAGAAAAAGACGGCGATATTACATTCCAAGATAGTTATGGCAGAAAATATTCCATCACGAGAGAAGAATATAAATACTTCGAAGAAAATCAATTTGTTCAAGAAAGAAAAAGCAAAAATGACACCATCGTAAAAGTCCGAAAAGAAAATCAATTGGAGTTTTCTATTGGATTAACTTATGGCACTTATGTCCCTACAACAACTTTTAAATCAGACGCTTATTATTTGCAGAATTATAATAATTCCAGCTATTTTCCTGTCAGTTTACACTTGGGAGCTGGAAAATATTTTAATCGCAAAAATTTCTTAGGTGTAAACGCAAACTACGCTTTGATTTCTGGCGGAAGTCCAATGTTCAATGCCAACTTGCGCTACCAATTTCAATATGATGCATACAAACGCAATACTGCTTGCTACATTCCTGTTGAATTTGGATTTCATTCTTTGAATTATTACACCAGCTTCTACGTGAGTGACACCCTGGATTTAGGCCAAAATTCTTGGACACAACAGTTAAATACAGAAGTTAAAATTTCATCTTTGAATTTGGGAATTGGACACGGATTTAATTTCATGATGAAAAATACGCATTCCATCACTTTGGAATTTTTAGTCTACAAATATTTCACCATGAGCCAAAAATTTGAAGCACTTCCAAGTGGTAATCCTGATTACAATGTCGATGCAATTGGCGCAAAATTGGCCGTGTTTGTGAATATTTGATAAAGATTCACGATGCTTTTTGCATCTTTGAGCAAATACAGAGCAACTAAGCGTATTTTTGTTTCATGTTTCGTTTGCAAAATGTAGTCTGTTTGATTGGTTTGTTGTTTTCTTGGCAACTTACTGCTCAAGTACATTTTCAAATTGTCCCCAAGCCAACAAAATCGATACAATTTTTCGAAGGTAAAACGATTGCCAATCAAACGGTAAATCCAACTTTTCAGTCTGGAAAGTCCAAAAAAGTATTGTCTGTCTTTACTACTACCGATAAACAGACGATAAAACAACAAGCTGTTCTGAGGTCAAATTCCAAATACAACACCAAAAACTGGAAATGTTGGGAAGGAAAAAAGGAAATCAATTTACAATGGCTAAATGATTCCACTTTTCAGTTTTCGATGAGACTGGAAAAGAAAAAGCATTTTTACAGTTTCTATAATGGAGAAGTTTTGGTTGACAAATGGATGAGTATTCAACTACCAACAATCAAACAAAAAGTATTTATCGTACCGTTGACTTCACTTTCAAACGATCAATTTTACTACGAAAAGGAACTGAATAAAATTTACAAACAAGCAGGCATCGAAATTGAAACGGCGATTTTACCGACATTTAAAACTAAGATTTTTTCATCGAAAACGGTTTTTTCAACCCAAGATTCTTTGGAAATGTATTCAGGTCAAATGCGCTTATTGCGGAATCAATTTTTTGAATTGAACACCAATTTGCCGCATGAAGCCTATTATTTGTTCGTGATTCCAAGCTTTTCAGATTCTTCCAATTTGGGCTACATGCTCAAAAATAAAACCTTGGGATTTGTGCCTTTTCAGCCTAATGACAAAAAATTAAACATTCAACTGGCGCGTACACTGGCGATTGGAATGGGAATGCTTAATCCGGCGTGGAATTCTTTAGACAGTTTGGAAAACCGGAAAGAAAATTTGATGGATTCGCTCGGTGGAACGCAACTCACTTTTGCACAAGTGGAAGCACTTCGCTCTGAAATTCGGACATTTTCTCGTTTTGATGTGTATGAAAATATCCCTTCAAATAATGGAACAATTGCCTATTATTTCTGGAAAGAAAAGCACGGTTGGATTGATTTAAGGAATCAAAATCCCTTGGACGCGATTCAAAGACCATTTAGAAAAAACTTCTTAATTTCTCGTTTTCAGGTAAAGTACAGCATTTTGAAACCGATTTACCGTTGGGGTGGATATTACATCACCATTTTCAATGTGCTTGTATTCGTTGTGTTTTTTGGATTGTTTCTTTGGCTGAGAAGAAAAATCAAAGCTACTTGGAAAAAGCGAAAATGGCGTTGGGGCATTTTTCGAAAATTGGTTGTTTGGAGTTTGTTCCTGTCAGCGATATTTGGGGTTTATTGCTCCTTGCCATGGGGAAATGCGATTCTCGAAAGATTTACCATTATTTCCGGTCCGATGCCTGAATTGGATGGAATGAAACTAACCGAAGCGAAGAAGAAGTTGTTCACCAATCCTGATTTCCACAAAAAGCGCGGAAGCATTTTATCAGCAGAAATTTTAATCGAAAAATCAACGCATTGGGAAGTGAAGAAACGTTTGCCCGTTCTGTATTTCAATGTTTTTGTGGACGAAAATCAAAAACCAATCAAAATGCGTTTTCAGCACAATTCTGATACGCTGAAAGTGGAAGCTTGGAAGTATGCGAATCGCGTCACCAATCATTATGTGGTTTTCAATTACATGGATTTGGATAAAAAAATGATCGAACAAAAAGTCTATTCATACGATGGAAAAGAGCTGCAATCACCCAATGAAAAAGAAGATGTAGCCAAAAGAATTTTAGTTTTTGTGAACGGTTATCGTCCTACTTCTGTTGGACATTCGTTAGAAGAGAATTTCCAAGACATTATTAACAAAGGCTTTGAAAACAAGAATTCTACGAATCACATTTATCCTTTTGATCGCTACGATTATTGGCAACCGTGGAACCAAATCAATTTGCTTTTTCAGCAGCGAATCAATCCAACAGAAACGTATTATGCCGACGGACATTTTTCTGTAAGTACATCTAATTATGGAAGTATTTTGAACTTCACGCGCGTTGCGCAGAGTTTTCCAAAGCGCTGTCCAAACTCCAAAAAGCACACTTGTTATTGGATGCAAAACACGGATTTGAGGAAATATTTTGTGAAAAAATCACATACTGAAAACGTCTTACAAATGCGCGCCAACAAAGAAGGTTTCAAATATCGCAAAGACCACGGGCGAATAGCGGGCAAAAACCTGTTGCAAATTTTGAATGAGTTGCCTGAATTTTCTGAAAATGATACGGTTTATATCGTTGCGCACAGCATGGGATTTGCCTATTCTTTGGGAATGGTCGAGTCTTTGAGAAATAAAATTCAATTCGGAGGATTCTATATTTTAGCGCCAGAAAACGCCAAAACAGGAATTGTAAATCCTACAGAATGGAAGGAAATTTGGCAATATGGAAGCAATTTAGATCAAAACCGCAAAGATGCACCTTGTCTACAAGATGGTGTTGCACCGCAAACTTCTGTGAAAGGTTTGCCAAACGAAAATAGACTTTTCATCCCTAAAAAAGCCTACAAACAAAAAGGATTTTTCGATTCTCATTTTGTTGGATATTACACCTGGATTTTAGACATCCCTCAAGGAGAAAAGGGGGCGATTAGGTTTAGGTAGTCTTTTTTTGTTCCTTTTCACTTCGTGGCTGCTTGCGCGGTGCTTGATCAAAACGAACCCAAAAATCAAGGCTTAGTCATAAAGTTAAAGCGCAAATCTTTACCCAAAAATAAATTTTCGCTTAAGGCGCTTTATTTTAAAAGCTTCTGAAAACGTGATTTTAGCTTCGCTGCATCCTTCGGAAGTGTCGGTGATCTACTCCATTAGCATTGCGTAGCTTCCTCCAAAAAGTCTACATTTTCAGTGCACCTTTAAACCGCGCAGCAGCCACGGAAGTGAAACCTTTCTTCCTAGGCCCAAAAACTCGACAATTCAAGATAAGCCTGCTCTTATCAAATTTCCTTCATGGTTGTGGCTGAAATAATGTTTCTTTGAAAACAAATTTTTGAATTTTAGAGCATCGAAAAATTCAAACTCTGTATTTGATTTTCACGCGTTAAAACCTTGAAAAATATTCGTATTTTTGCCATTATTATCAACAAATCATGGCTTTAAAACAATATCTTGCTCAAAAACTTGAACAGCGTCTTTCGCCTCAACAAATTCAGTTGATGAAATTGTTGCAAGTGCCGACGATGGAATTGGATCAACGCATCAAACAAGAAATTGAAGAAAATCCTGCGTTGGAAGAAGGCGCTGATGTTGAAGATGATTACGACAACGACGACGAGTACGACAATGACGATTCCAACAACGACGATGACAACGATTTTGACATCTCGGATTACATGGATGACGACACGCCAGACTATAAAACGCAAGCCAACAACCACAGCAAAGACGATGAAGAACGCGTCATTCCGCTTTCGGGGGAACAATCGTTTCAAGAAAAATTGACTGAACAATTGCATTTATTGGATTTGGACGACACACAATTTTTGATTGCTGATACCATCATTGGAAACTTGGATGAATCAGGTTATTTGAATCGAGAAGTGGAAGCGATTGTGGACGATTTGGCTTTTTCTGCCAACGTAATTGTGAACGAAGCACAAGTGGAAGAAGTACTGTCGTTGGTACAAGAACTTGATCCTGCTGGTGTAGGTGCACGAGATTTGAGAGAATGTTTGTTGTTGCAATTGGAACGCAAGCAAGATGGCGACATCACTAAATTTACTGCAAAGAAAATCTTGCAAGATCATTTTGAAGAATTTACCAAAAAACATTACGATAAAATCCAGAAAAAACTGGAAATCGAGGACGAGGATTTGAAAGAAGCCATTGCTGAAATCATTAAATTGAACCCTAAACCAGGCGGTTCGATGAAAGAATCTGCCAAATCGATGCAACAAATTATTCCAGATTTTGTGATCAACGAATTTGAAGGTCAATTGGAACTCTCAATCAACGGAAGAAATGCACCTGAATTGAAAATCAGCAGAGAATATGAACGCATGCTACGCGGCTATTCTGAAGGTGCAAAAACGTCGAAGTCTGACAAGGAAGCATTGACTTTTGTGAAACAAAAATTGGACGGTGCCAAGTGGTTTATTGATGCCATTCGTCAGCGCCAAAATACCTTGCTTTTCACCATGGATGCAATCATGAATTACCAAAAAGAATATTTCTTGACAGGTGATGAAACGAATTTGCGCCCGATGATTTTGAAAGATATTGCCGACATCGTGAATTTGGATATTTCAACCATTTCTCGTGTGGCAAATAGCAAATATGTACAAACCGGTTACGGAATTTTTCCTTTGAAATATTTCTTTTCAGAATCTCTTTCTACCGATTCGGGCGAAGAAGTTTCTACCCGTGAAGTGAAGAAAATTTTGTCTGAAGCCATCGAAGGTGAACAGAAAAAGAAACCGTTGACTGACGATCGCTTGGCTTTGTTGTTGAAGGAAAAAGGCTACAATATTGCCCGCAGAACGGTTGCAAAATACCGCGAACAATTGAATATTCCTGTTGCACGTTTACGTAAAGAATTGTAATGAGAACATTGGCAAAAATGATGTCCTGGCTTTTCATTCCCTTGTTTATGCCAGTTTTTGGATTACTGATTGCAATGTATTATCCAGCGGAAAATGAAAGTGCTTTGCGTTCAACAACAAGCTTGTATTTCATGCCACCGCAATTCAAGTTGCACATTTTATCGCTTTTCACTATTTTATCTGTCATCGCTCCTGGTTTTTCACTCTTGATGTTGAAACGCCAAAAACGCATCGAAAGCGTTGAGTTGGACATCAAGGAAGAACGCAATTTCCCAATTGGAATCACCGTTGTATATTGTGCGATGTTGGGCGCATTTGTTTGGTTTCAAATTCCCCGCGGATTGGTTCCAGAAGTGATTTTTTCGCTTCCTTGGGCAGGCGTTTTGGCTTCTGCGATTGCTGGACTGATTAACCGTTACGAAAAAATCAGCTTACACGCCATGGGCGCCGGAATGCTTTTTGGTTTCATTGTTGCATACTACAATACGCAAGTTATTTTTGATGTCGATTTGATTATCGGTGTAGCAATATTAGGTGGACTGATTATGTCGGCCAGAATGTATTTAGGAAAACATACCTTGAGACAAAGTATAATGGGCTATTTGTTAGGGTTTTTCACCGTCTTTTTGATGTTGACTTATTTCCCAAGTCCGAATTTATAAGTTTAAAAATTAAATAAAATACCATGAAACGCAGATTTAGAATTTTCCTTGTTCTTTTTTCAATTGCTGTCATTTCAGCATGTAGTTTGGTCAATAACGCCAAAAAAAATGGTGTCAATATATTTACTGTTCAGCAAGACAAAGATTTTGGAGCGCAAGTTGCCGCAGAAATAGATGGAAATCCTGCTGAATATCCAATTTTAGATTCTGCGAGATATAAAGATGTGTATGCTTATGTTTACAAGGTGCGCAACAATATTTTGAATTCTGGAAAAGTTACGCACAAAGACAATTTCAAGTGGCGCGTACGCATCATTAAGAACGACAGTGTTTTGAACGCTTTTTGTACCCCTGGTGGTTACATTTATGTGTACACGGGAATTTTGAAGTTTCTTGAAACAGAAGATCAATTGGCTGGGGTTTTGGGTCATGAAATTGGTCATGCAGACATGCGTCATTCCACGCGTCAAATGACAACGATGTATGGAATTCAAACTTTGTTGGATATTTTGGCTGGTGACAGAAAAATGTTGAAAGAAATCACCGCAGGAATTGTTGGTTTGAAGTTTTCACGTGAACACGAAACGGAAGCGGATCAACGTTCGGTAGAATATCTGTGTCCAACGTCATACAACGCAGACGGTGGCGCAGCATTTTTTGAGAAAATCTCCAAATTAGGTGGCGCAAGACAACCAGAATTTTTAAGCACGCATCCAAATCCAACGAATAGAATCGAGCATTTCCACAATGCAAGAACGACACTTGGTTGCGGTGGAACGCAAACATACAAAACAGAATATCAGCAAATGTTGGTGAAATTAAACCAAACACCCTCTGGTACTAGATTTTGATTTTAAACTTTTTGTCAGATGAAATTATTTTTAGACGCAAACACTTTTATCGATACCAACAAAGGATTTGATATTTCCATTCCGTTGACAAACAATTTGGAAAATCCCCGCGCTTGGTATGTGCAACCGCCAACATTTGAGCCAGTGCGCGCCAATGGATTTATCGGTTCGGTAGCCGAAGGTGGTGGCGTCAATTTCAGAGATATATTTTTCAATCCGCACGGTCACGGGACGCATACTGAATGTTTGGGTCACATTACTGAAACGGTGCATTCCATCAATCAGCATTTGAAAACCGCTTTTTTCACTGCGCATGTGATTTCTGTGCAGCCAGAAAGTTGTTGGCACGAAACGGAGAAAGTGGAAGATTTCATCATCACGAAAGCGCAACTTGCATCCTTGTTGGAAGGCGTGCAAACGGAAGCTTTAATCATTCGCACCTTGCCGAATCAACTCGATAAAAAACACAAAAATTATTCGTCTTCCAATCCGCCTTACATTGAATTAGAAGCGATTGAGATTTTGAATCAAGCAGGCGTTGAACATTTATTAATAGATCTCCCCTCCGTTGACCGCGAGCAAGACGGCGGCGCATTGGCTTTTCACCACGCGTTTTGGCAAGTGCCAGAAAACCCTCAATTTCACAAAACCATCACAGAATTTATCTACGTTTCAGACGAAATTGCCGATGGAAATTACATTTTGAATTTACAAACTGCGCCTTTTGAGAATGATGCCACGCCGAGTAGGCCGGTTTTGTTTAGGGTGGAGAAGATGGTTGTGAGTTGCTAAACGCTCGATTTTCGTCGGGCGGTGAAATTGTCGTCAATTTAAAGATTTGTTCTTTCTTTTTTCTTGATAAGAAAGAAAGAACCAAAGAAAAAATCAAGGCTACGCAATCAAAGCTAAAAAATCGGAATTTATGACTAAACAAAAGTAAACTCGCAACAAAGTGCGATTTAGTTTTGAAGTTCGTCGATGCTCAAACAGTACTTTTGTTTGGTCGTCAAAAATTCCAATTTTTCTTAACGCTTTTATTGCTGATGCCGGAAAAAATTCGTGAAACTTGGGATTTTCGTTCTTTCCTCCCCCTAGCCCCCTCCAAAGGGGGAAAACGAATTACCTTAAATTTACAGGTTTATCCAATTAGAAAATCGAAAGATTTTCACTCTTCCCCCTCCGAGTTGCGAAGCATCCGACGAAGTCAACGGGACCGAGGGGGAGGAAAAATTAGAGCAATTAATTTCACTCCGTTCCTTCCAACATCCCAAATAAATCTTCAAACATATAATCCGCCACCACCAATTTCGGATTGGGCGAATGGGTTTTTTCTGGTACACAAACCACGGTCATTCGAGCAGCTTTTCCTGCGATGACACCGTTGATGCTGTCTTCGATTACCAAGCATTTTAGAGGATTTACCGCCAACATTTGTGCTGTTTTGAGGTAAACTGCTGGATGTGGTTTTCCGTGCGTTTCGTGTTCTGCAGAATGTGTGATGTTGAAATATTCTTTGATTTTCAAGGTTTCGAGTACGCATTCAATCAAGACTTGGTAGGAAGATGTCGCCAAGCCAATTTTCAAGCCTTTGGATTTGAAATATTGCAATGATTCGATGACGCCAGGTAAAGGTTTTCCGTCGCGACCCAACAATTCAACCATGCGGTTGACAATCATTGCGAGCACTTCGTCTGGTCCTGCGCCTTGCCACGGGGCTACTTTGTACCAAAATGAAATCACTTCATCCAAACGCAATCCAACGGTAAGTTCAAAATCTTTGCGGGTCAAGTTGCAACCGACTGCTGAAAAAACTTCTTCCATCGCGATTTTCCAAACAGGTTCGGAATCGATGAGGACGCCGTCCATGTCGAAAATTACGGCTTCGAATTGAGAAAGGGTTATTTTTTTTTGATTCATTTTAATTACTTTATAATGTTTTTTGTCATGATTTTTGAAGCAAAAATGCACGCCAAAAACAAATTTATCTCCATTTTTTACACGATGGACCATGTCCATCGCTACCCATATTTGATGCCTGACGGCATCATGATTTTCGTTGGTTTTTTAATTCAGCTTGATTTTGTACAAATTTCCACCGCCAATCATTTTTTGTTTTTCGTCGGCGATGTAGATTGTTTTGTTATCTCTTGTGGCAATGGCTTCTTTTTGGGTGTAGGGTTTCAGGTAAATTTTCTTATGATATTCAAATTTTCCTTTTTTGAATTTGTAGATGATCATGCGGTTGTAGGTCAAGATGTAACAATATTCGCCGCAAATCGCTGAAGCGGTTACTGCATCTTTGAAAAAACCATTTTTTCCCAAATATAATTCTGAGCGTTTGGTCAAGGTGTATTTTCCTGGTTTTGTCGAAACCGCGTATTGGAAACTGCGTCCATCGAAAGGTTTTGCGCGACATTTCGTGAAAATGTAAATAGAATCTTTGTAATAAGCGATTGCTTCTGCGTCGAAATGCCAATCTTTTTCCGCAGTTGGAATTTCCTTTTGCTCGGCGTAATCGATTTCTATTTCTTCCGCTTTTACTTCTTTCTTTTTTAATATATTCCATGTAGAAACCTTGTAAATCCGAAGTTTTTTGCGCGAATTGTTGTTGTTGCCAATATCTCCGATGTATAAATGTCCTTTTCCGTCGGCAGTAATGTCTTCCCAATCATTATTCTTGGCTTCCAATACTTCCACTTGGTGGATTTTCTGTCCTTTCAGATTCAAAAAATACAAAATCGGCTCGTTTCCGCTGTCGTTATGCCCTACCATAACAGTGTCGTTCAAAAAGCACAATCCTGAAATTTCTTTCATTGTATCGGGCAATTTAGCCACTTTTTCCAGTTTTTGAGAAAACGAATTTCCAACAAAAAGTATAATAATAAGGAGTATTTGAATCTTCATGCAGTATCGTTAAGATTCAATTTCGTTGTTTCTGAAGGCAGAAGGTATTAAACTTGGAATTACTTTCAAGACCATCGGCAACAACAAAGCACCACCAGGAAGTAGAAAAATCGCCAATGCAGGCATCGATTTTGCCAAGTCCAAAAATTGCGATTTTACTTTTTCTTTCTCCTCTTTGGTCAATTCATGGGTGGTAGATTTCTTGATTAAAAACATCAATTCTTTGCTTTCTTTCAATTCTGCAGCGAGCTTGTCCTTGTTTCTTCCAAGGATTTTAATCCATCGTTTGGACAAACTTCCGTACATTTTTTCATACATATTACTGTCTTGTAAAAAGACAATTTGTTCAGTATGATTCAAGATAAAGTTCTCCATCAAGGCCAAAGCTTCCTCCATTTCGATGGCAGGTATTTGCAAATGTTCACACAATAATTGTATGAAATCTTTCTCCTCAGCAGTGGCTTCATGCGTGGCAAAAATGGTCAATGCGGAGATGTCTAATAAGAACCTTTTGAAGAGCCAAATGTTGGTCAATTCTGGTGAAAAATCGGAAAAACTTGCGCCGTTTTTGAACTTCGAAATCGCGTATTCTTTGCGGTCATCATCGAAGTGTGCAGAGGCCAAAAAGACGTTAAAAATCTTCTTTTCTTTCTCCTCTAATTCGCCATCAGAATACGCAGAAAGTGTCAAAGCAATCAATGCATTTAAAGCATATTCTTCGTATTTTGATTCCATCATGACTTGGTTTGTCAACAGAAATTCTTCGAATAAAATGATGTCTAAATACACAAATGAGTTGCTCAAATAATTGACCCAAATCGCATTTTCGAGCAAATTTAAACGGACGTCTGTGCGTTTCGCTAAGATGTTTTCGAGCTTGTCGATGTTGCTTTCTTTGATGAAAAAAGTGAACATTCGCGACAAAGATTTGGTGCTGTGATGACCGTAAAAATCGAGTAAGGAATCTGTAAATTTATCGAAATCTTTGACAGGATCTCCACCGTTACTTGCAAAAATAAAAAGGTGAGATTCGAACAAAAGCAACTTCAATCTTTCTTCATTTGTCCAGTTCGAATGTGCCAAAGAATTGCAAAAAAGTAGCTCTGAAGCATAGCCAAAAACGATACCAGAACGGTTCAAAATGAGGTGCTGATAATGGTCCTTTTTGACACCTTCAGGTTGTTCAATAGACACTTTAATCACTCCTTTTTGAAGTAAATTTTTGTACTTAGAAATCCAACCTTTTGAACCCGGTGACAGTATCATTTCTTTGATTCTTAAACACAAAATTACGGAATTAAAACGTAGGATAAAAAATTCATTTTTTAATTTAAATTTGATTTCATATTGACGCTTTTTTATTCTAAAAATCTTATGGTTTTTTAAGTCAGAATTGTGAAACTTCAACTGGATTTTGGTTTAAAAATCTTTCATTATTTTAATGCTTTTTGAAGTTAAAAAATGACAAAGTTTCTCCGTAACTTTAGCATCGAATTATGAAAGCAGAAGACATCAAATTGAAGTTGCAATTACTTCCAGACAAACCTGGAATTTATCAATACTATGATATTAATGGTGTGATTTTATATGTCGGAAAAGCGAAAAATTTAAAGAAAAGAGTCACTTCATATTTCGTAAAAAATCACGATAACGCCAAAACGAGAATCCTTGTTCGGCAAATTGAAGACATCCAATATTTGGTGGTAGATTCAGAATTGGACGCCTTGCTTTTGGAAAATAATCTGATAAAAAAGTACCAACCAAAATACAATATCGCGCTCAAAGATGACAAAACTTATCCTTGGATTTGCATTAAAAAAGAAGCTTTTCCGCGCGTATTTTCAACCCGCAATTTGGTCAAAGACGGATCTAAATATTTGGGTCCATATCCAAGTGTAAAAGTGATGCACACCTTACTCAATTTACTCAAAGAAATTTATCAATTGAGAACTTGCGCTTTGGATTTATCAGCTAAAAAAGTGGCTGAAAAAAAGTATAAAGTTTGTCTAGAATATCATTTAGGAAACTGTAAAGGACCTTGTGTTGGACACCAAAGTGAAGCCAATTACCAAGAATATATTGATCAAATTGAATCCATTTTAAAAGGAAATATCGGTTCCGTTTTGACTCATTTACGCAAAATTATGCAAGAATTTGCGGAAAACTATAAGTTTGAGGAAGCGCAAGGTATTAAAGAGAAGATTCAAACACTAGAAAACTACCAGTCCAAATCAACGATTGTTTCACCAACAGTTGACAAGGTGGATGTGATCACCATGGTGGAAGATGAGAAGACTGCTTTTGTAAATTATTTCGTCATCAGCAACGGAGCAATCATTCATGGATTCACCATTGAGGTGAAGAAAAAATTGGATGAAACAGATGCTGAAATTATTGCTTTTGCTTTGCTTGAAATGAGGGAAAGATTTAACAGTCAATCGAAAGAAATTTTGATTGAAAAGGAAATCGATTTAGAGATACCGGGATTGCAATTTTTCGTTCCACAAAGAGGAGATAAAAAACACTTGGTTGACCTCTCGATTCGCAATGCGAAATTTTACCGATTGGAAAAATTGAAACATGAGAGAATCAAAAATCCGGAGGAACACACCGATCGAATTTTGAGTCAACTTCAAAAAGATTTGCGTTTGAAAGAACTGCCGGTTCACATCGAGTGTTTTGATAATTCCAATATACAAGGTACAAATCCAGTTTCGGCTTGCGTGGTATTTCGAAATGCCAAACCGAGCAAAAAAGATTACCGTCATTTTAATGTAAAAACGGTTGTCGGTCCAGACGATTTTGCATCCATGGAAGAAGCAGTTGGAAGAAGGTATCGAAGAATGCTGGATGAAAATCAACCTTTGCCACAACTCATTATTATAGATGGTGGAAAAGGACAATTGGGCGCGGCATTGAAAGCACTCGAGACTTTAGGTTTGAGAGGAAAAATTGCAATTATAGGCATTGCGAAAAGATTGGAAGAAATCTTTTTTCCGGGCGATAGCATTCCAATCTATTTAGACAAACGTTCGGAGTCATTGAAGGTGATTCAGCACCTCAGAAATGAAGCGCACAGATTTGGAATTACGCACCACAGAAATCGCCGAAGTAAAGGTGCATTTGTTTCCGAGTTGACAAGCATCGAAGGCGTCGGTCCGAAGACTCACGAAGAGTTAATGAAGGCATTCAAAACAGTCAGCAAAATTCGTGAAGCAGACCTGGAAAGTTTGTCGAGTGTCATCGGTCAAGCGAAAGGAAAAATCGTCTGGGAATATTTCCGTGGAAGTGAAAATTCCGAGTTGGAATAATTTGTAATTTTAGCTAGATTTTTAAATTTCATTTTTATGAAAAACCCATTTTATTTTTTGTTCTGTATTTTGATTTTTTTGACAGCTTGTAAACAAGAGCCAAAAAATTCTAATGAGAAAATCTCGGTCGCTGAAAATGAAAAATCAATTTCGACTGACGACACAATTTCAAAAGTTGAGAATGCTAAAATGGAACAGAAAGCTGATGCGAAAAACCAAAAAAAATCGCTTCCATTTCTTCCTCCTCCTATTTCAGTTTTTGACGAATATGAGCCGCCTTTAGCAGTTGAGAGAATAGACGAATATCAACCCTCCGGAAATGTTTATAGTCCTGACGGAATTCAAGAGGGAGATATCGTTCAAGAAGAGCCATCGACAAGACCAAATTTAAGCGCAAATCAGCAAGACGAACCTTACATGATTGTAGATGAAAATGCCGAATTTCCAGGAGGCAAAATCAAGTTTGATGAATACATTAAAAAGAACATGAAGTTGACTTCAGAAATGGAAGTCAGCGGGAAATGCTATTTGAGATTTGTGGTTGGTGTAGATGGAAGTATTTCAAACATTGTGATCTTAAAAGGGCATCCCCATTGTCCTGAATGCGATAAAGAAGCCAAGCGTTTAGTTCAAAACATGCCCAACTGGATTCCTGCAAAAGTAAACGGTAAACAGGTAAAATCATATTACGTAGTTCCGATAAAATTTTTGATGTGATTTGAGAGGGACAAATTTCCGTTTAATCAATCAAAACTACAGCTTACTCAAAATTGAAAAATTTTGTGAACCTTTCAACAAAGTTTTCGTCTAAGGCTTAATTGAAGATTCGTTTTCAAGGATTTACCCAATGTTGGATTTAAATCATAAGCATATGAATTCTGATTTTTTGCATACTTCCTCCTTAAAGACGTCATCTATTGAACAAGTAAATGATGCTTTAATCGTATTGCGTCATTTCATCGAATTGAATGAAAAGTTGCTTCCGATTTTGTTAAATCTTTCAGAGAAAAAGGTCAAAACAGCCAAAGATTTTGCTGATATTGAAAAAATTAGAAATGTTTATGAATCTTATCATTTCGATGTCAAATCGTCTCAAATTTTAATGAATTCTTCGGTTTTAAGCTACATTCAAGGAGCATATCAATCCATTGTTGAAAATGCGGAAAGTTTACACGCTCAGGTAAAATTGATGTTGTTTGAGAAGGAATTAATCAAATTGAAGAAAAATTGGAATGCCGTCATTAGAAACTAATAGGACTTTTCGAATTTGATGGCTATTCAAAATTTGGCAACAACCTATCCAAAATCTTTACACCTTCCACCGCCGAATAAGGCAATTTGATGAAATCATCATTTACACTTAATTCTTCACATTTGGGATCAATCACAATTTTGGCAGTTTCTTTGGGAGCAACAAAGGCTAAACCTGCCGCTGGATAAACTTGAAGAGAAGTTCCCACAACGACCAAAATATCTGCTGTTTTGCAGATCTCGGCAGCACGTTCAATTTCAGGTACCGCTTCACCAAACCAAACCACATGTGGACGAAGTTGAAATCCATCTGCACATAAATCTCCCGTTTTAATTTCGTTGCCTTCAATCGGATAGAATTTTTTATCAGGATTTGGGCCAGAACTTTTCGCCAAACGAATATTTCCGTGTAAGTGAATCACATTTGTACTTCCTGCACGTTCGTGTAAATCGTCTATGTTTTGGGTAATAATGGTGACTTTGTACTTTTTTTCAAGTGCAGCAAAATAGAAATGAGCTTCATTTGGATTTGCTTCAATAACGGCCTTTCTTCGCAGATTGTAGAACATTTGCACCAAGTCGGGATTTTTTTTCCAAGCTTGAGGCGTGGCCACATCTTCAATGGCATAGTTTTCCCAAAGTCCATTTGAATCGCGAAAAGTCTGGATTCCACTTTCAGCGCTGATTCCAGCTCCAGATAAAATGACAAGATGTTTCATTTTCTGCGTGATTTATAAATTTCATTGCAAAATAAGGAATATTTGAACAGAAAAGATTTCAAATTTTTAGCGTAGAATAAAAGTTTGTATTGATTAATATCTTAGTTTTGGGTTGAAAAGTTAAATACTACAAAAGAGATGAACATTTGGCCTTGCGCTTCATTTAAGATAATTATGAAGCAAGGTTTTGATTAAGTACTTTAATATTAAACTTTCATTTCAATGCAATTATACCCAATTCAGCGCAGCCAAAAACCAATATCCTTAAGTGCATTTTTGCTTCTTGTTTTCATGTTCTTATGTTTTGAAGGTTTGAAAGCCCAAAAATCGACGAAAGCAGAAATTAAGTCCAATCAAATTAAGGCTTTAATTCCAGACAAAATCAACACGGCTGAAAAAATGAGTGTTCAGTTTTTAGATGAGGGAATTGCCAAAAGTGACCAAGAAGTGATAGCGAGGTCGAATTACCTGCTTGGTTTGATTCATTATTATCGTTCGGTTTTTTATATCTCTAACAAATATTATGCGGCAGCATTGCAAACTAAATTTGCCAATCAAAACTTAAGTTTTAAGGAAGCGTGTTTGAACAACATGGGCATTAATTACGAAATTCAAAACATGCTGCCCAAGGCGATTACATCCTACAATGAATCTTTAAAAATCGCCAAGCAATTAAAAGATTCTACGAGTATCTATGAGTCGATGATCAATTTGGGATTATTGAACGCCAAAGCTAAAAAATACAATTTGGCGTTGTACAATATCAATGAAGCAATCAAATATTTCGAAAGGCACAACGACAAAGCGAACATGGCCTTGTGTTATGAAAACTTGTCATTTATTTCTACAGATTTTCAGAGACATGAAGAGTCAATTGGATATTCAAACAAAGCATTGGCATTATTTATTGCAACGAAAAACGAGTTTAAAATAGCCTCTTGCTACTACAATTTGTCTGTCAATTACTTGTTAAACGATGAGCCACAAAAAGCAGAAATTTTAATTAATAAGGCTAAAACAATCATTGATAAATTTGATTTCAAGGAGGAATTGGCAATTAAGATATACATTCAAGTTGCCGAGATTGAAATTGAGAAAAACAATTTTACGGATGCTGAAGCGAATTTGAAATCAGCCTTGCATCTTTGTCAAATTTCGGGAGCCAATGAAAACACTGCAATTATCTATGCCTCGTTCTTGAATCTATATGCCAAATCAGGAAATTATCAAAAGTATTCAAACATCAAAAAAAAGGCTGACAGGGAAGAAGATTTGAATACCCAACTGCAGTCATACGCGAGAGTTGATGAATTGAGAGAAATGTATCAATTTGAAGTAATCAATCAAAAAATCAAAAATCAAGAAAAAGACATCAAAGCAAAGCAAGGCTTACTGACAATTTCAATTTTTGTACTGCTTGGGTTTTTAATCGTTTTTATCGTTTTGATGGTCATGTATATCAGAATGAGAAACTATACCAAATCGTTGTATGAAAATATTGTAGAACACACGGCGCAAGATACCTTGATTAACGAATCAATAACAGATTTACATTCTAGGAATAAGTATTTATTTTCGCTTTTCAATCAGATTTTGGTTTTCATCAAAGATCAAAAAAACTTGGATGACATCACCATCAAAGAAATAAGTGAATTTTTGGCTGCCGATGAGAATGATATCGCCAATGCAATTTCACTTTTCGGAAATAAAGATTTTAAAGCCTTTATGAACAACTATTTTATCGATCAGATTTGCAAGAAAATCATTAAAAAAGGAAAAAAAATCTCGATTCAAAAACTCATTTCCGACTCTCCATTCAAAAACGAAAAAGAATTGCAAAAGTATTTCAAAGAAATTACCGGTTTGTCAGTGGAGCAGTTTATTGTTTACAGCGAACAAAAGTTGGTTAGCGAAAAGACATGAGACAATAGATATTAGACCAAAGACATTAGACCAAAGACATTAGACCAAAGACAATAGACTGGAGACAATAGACTTTTTGATTTTCGCGAATTGAAGCCACGGATGCACTGATTTTTTTGATTAAAGAAGTAAATTTAATTAAGGAATAGATGAATTATTTTGAATGAATCTGCGAAACCTATCTAATATGCAAAGCACTTTTAATCCATTTTTCCGTGTTATCTGTGTCATCCGTGGCTAAAATAAATTGTAGCGTAACAACAATGATCAAGTCTAGTAGTTGCGCAGCAACGGTTCTAGTGTCTAACGTCTAATAGCGCAGCGAGTCTTTTTTACAGACCCTAGACGAAAGACTCTTCAATTTTCTTAAGAATTTAGATTTACAAAAAGTTGCAAAGCAACAAAGTTGAACAAGTCTAATAGTTGCGCAGCAACGGTTCTAATGTCTAACGTCTAATAGCGCAGCGAGTCTTAATCAAATATTTGGTCAATTCAGAAAAAAAGCATATCTTTGACGCGTATTTAGGAACAATAAAAGAGCGAGGGGATATAAAGTCCCCTCTTTTTCTATCCAAATGATTAATAAAGAACTCGTAGTAAAATTGGCACAAGAGCGCATAGACGAACTCGATAGAGGTTTGTTCATCGTTGATGTATCTATTTCAAAATCAATGGTTATTAACCTTGAGATTGACAAAGAAAACGGAAACGTTGCGATTGAAGATTGTGTGTCTGTTTCACGAAATGTTGAGCACAATTTGGACAGAGAAGAGGAAGATTTTGAACTCCATGTTTCTTCTGCAGGATTGGATAAACCATTGCGCGTTTTGCCACAATTTCTGAAAAATGTTGGTCGAGAAGTAGAAATAGTACTTGTCAACGGAACAAAAAAAGCAGGGATTTTGAAAGAAGCGAGCAACGAAAGTCTGGTTTTGGAAACGACGCGACAAGAAAAACCTGAAGGCAAAAAGAAGAAAGAGACCATTGTTGAAGCGGAAACACTTCCAATGTCAGAAATAAAAGAAACAAAAATTGTTATCTCATTTAAATAAGTAAGCAATGAATAGCTTAGAATTAGTTGATTCGTTTTCGGAATTTAAAGAATTAAAAAGCATCGATAAACAAACGATGCAACACGTGTTGGAAGATGTTTTCCGTGCGATGTTAAAAAAGAAATTCAATACCGATGAACATATTGATGTTATTGTAAACATCGAAAAAGGTGACGTTCAAATCTTTGTGAACAAAGAAATTGTAATGGACGGTGAGGTGGAAGATGAATACACAGAGATTGCGTATTCTGATGCTATTAAAATTGAGCCTGATTTTGAAGTAGGTGAAGAAGTATCTGAAGAGTTCAAATTTGCTGATTTCGGAAGAAGAAACATTTTGTCATTGCGTCAAAATTTGATTTCAAGAATCTTGGAATTAGAGAAAGACAACCTTTACAAAGTTTACAAAGAGCGTATTGGTGAAATCATGACTGGTGAGGTTTACCAAGTTTGGAAGAAAGAAATCATGGTATTGGATGATGAAGGGAATGAGTTGATTTTGCCTAAATCAGAACAAATTCCTTCTGACTATTTCAAAAAAGGAGAATCTATTCGCGCAGTGGTTGCGAAAGTGGATATGCGTAACAGCAGTCCAGTGATTATTCTTTCTCGTACAGCACCAGAATTTTTAGAGCGTTTGTTCGAATTGGAAGTTCCTGAGGTTTTTGACGGTTTAATTACCATCAAACGCATCGTTCGTGAACCAGGAGAAAGAGCAAAAGTTGCTGTTGAATCTTATGACGACCGCATCGATCCAGTTGGAGCTTGCGTTGGAATGAAAGGATCTCGTATTCACGGAATCGTTCGCGAATTGCGCAATGAAAACATCGATGTAATCAACTTTACTTCGAATTCTCAATTGTTTATTCAAAGAGCACTTTCTCCAGCAAAAATCACTTCAATCG
Organism: Crocinitomicaceae bacterium; assembly: GCA_044361165.1. Lineage (GTDB taxonomy): Bacteria > Bacteroidota > Bacteroidia > Flavobacteriales_D > Crocinitomicaceae > JAQVCM01. Next base: position 24,181 of record JBIKJE010000040.1, read on the forward strand.
AAATTTTAGAAGAAGATAAAAGAGCGAAAGTTTTCTTGAAACCAGACCAAGTTTCTTTGGCAATTGGTAAAGGAGGAAACAATATCAAATTGGCTACTAAATTGACAGGATACGAAATCGATGTATACAGAGACGGAGAAGTTGATGTGGACGATGTTGATTTGGAAGACTTCGCAGATGAAATCGATGGCTGGATTCTAGATGAATTGAAAGCTGTTGGTTGCGATACTGCTAAATCTGTGTTAGAAATGACTGTTGAAGATTTAGTAAATAGAACTGATTTAGAAGAAGAAACAGTGCTTGAAGTTCACAAGATTTTGAGAGCAGAATTTGACAATTAATAAACCAAACCAACTTACCCGAAAACAACTAAATAACTACAATATTACAGTAGGAGAGAATAAAAAGTATGGCCGGAAAAACACATAGATTAGGCAGAGTAGCAGGTGAATTAAATGTAGGAGTTTCTACATTGATTGACTTTTTGAACTCTAAGGGAATCAAGCAGGATGTAAATCCTAATTCGAAACTCGAGGAAGGACACTACGAATTATTGCGTCAGCAATTTGCCGATGATCAAACATTAAAGGAGCAATCGAAGCTCACTTCAGTGAAACGTGAAAAACGTGAAACTGTTAGTCTGCGTGACCCTAAAGTTGATGAAAAACCACAAGACGACGAAGACGATTTCGACATTTCGATGTTGAACCAAGTCAAAGAAAAACCTGTGGCTCCAAAAGTAGAAGCTCCAGTTGTTGTGGTAGCTCCTAAAGAAGAAGTTTCGCCTGCAGCTTCAGAATCAACTTCGCAAGAACCAGCAATGGAAGAAGGTGCGAAAACGTTGGGTGGCGGAGACGTGCAAGTACAAGTTTTGGGTAAAATTGATTTGGATAAAATCAATTCAAAAACACGCCCAGACAAAAAGAAAAAACAGGATTACGTTAAACCAAAATACGAAGCGCCAAAGGCACCGGCTAAGCCTGCAGCTGCTCCAATAGCGGTTAAGCAACCTATCGTTGAAAAAGAAGAAGATACTCCAGAACCACCGAGAGAAATCGAAACGATTCGTGTGGAGCGAAAAGTACTTTCTGGTCCAACCGTTTTAGGAAAGATTGAACTTCCAGTTGAAAGACCAAAAACTCCGGGTGCTGGAAGACCTGATGAACCGCGTAAAAAACGCAAACGCATCAAGAAAGTTGATCCAACAAAACAAGGAAACGCAACGCCAGCTGCAAACGATCCGAAAGGTGGAACGCCAGTGCCAAAAATCAGAAAACACTTAGGAAATCACAAACCAAGTGGAACTGGAGGTGCAGGAGGATTTGCAAAGCCAGCGGCTGCGACTGAAAAAGACATTCAAAAAGAAATCAAGGATACTTTAGCAAGACTTTCTAACAAAGGAGGAAAATCTAAAGGTTCTAAAAATAGACGTGCCAAAAGAGACACTTTTGCTCAAAGAAGAGAGCAAGAGCAAATGGAAGCCGAAATGCAAGAAAAAATCATCAAGTTGACAGAATTCGTTACGGTTTCTGAATTGGCTTCGATGATGAACGTAGGACCAACACAAGTAATTTCTGCTTGTATGTCACTCGGAATTTTTGCATCAATCAACCAACGTTTGGATGCGGAAACGATTCAAATTGTGGCAGAAGAATTTGGTTTTGAAACTGAATTCGTCAGCGCTGAAGTACAAGAAAGTATCAACTTAGTTGAAGACAAAGAAGAAGACTTGATTCCACGCCCGCCAATCATCACGGTGATGGGACACGTTGACCACGGTAAAACATCTTTGTTGGATAAAATCCGAAATGCAGATGTAACATCGAGCGAAGCAGGAGGAATCACACAACACATTGGTGCTTATTCATTGACTTTGCCAGACGGTAGAAAAATGACTTTCTTGGATACACCAGGTCACGAAGCCTTTACAGCGATGCGTGCTCGTGGTGCGCAAGTAACTGACGTTGCAATTATCATTGTAGCGGCGGACGACGACGTGATGCCTCAAACGAAGGAAGCAATTTCTCACGCGCAAGCAGCAGGCGTACCGATGGTTTTTGCCATCAATAAAATTGACAAAGACGGAGCAAATCCGGACAAAATACGCGAACAACTTTCTGCCATGAATATCTTGGTAGAAGAATGGGGCGGACCTTTCCAATGTCAAGAAATTTCTGCGAAGAAAGGATTGCATTTGGAAGAATTGCTTGAAAAAGTATTGTTGGAAGCAGAAATCTTGAATTTGCGTGCGAATCCAAACAAAAATGCATTGGGTACAGTAATTGAATCTTCTTTGGATAAAGGAAAAGGATATGTAACCAACATTTTGGTGGAAGAAGGAACGTTGAAAATTGGAGATGTTGTATTGGTTGGTCGTCACTATGGACGTGTAAGAGCGATGCATGATGAGCGCGGAAAATCAGTGAAAGAAGCAACGCCAGCAGCACCAGTTTCGATTTTAGGAATTGGCGGTGCACCAAGCGCGGGAGATAAATTCCACGTATTGGATGACGAGCGTGAAGCGAGAACAATTGCAACCAAAAGAGAGCAATTGTACAGAGAGCAAGGTTTGCGTACAACGAAACACATTACATTGGATGAAATTGGTCGTCGTTTGGCGATTGGTGATTTCAAAGAATTGAACTTGATTGTGAAAGGTGACGTGGATGGTTCTATCGAGGCATTGTCTGATGCATTGTTGAACTTGTCAACTGAATCGATTGCAGTGAAAATCGTTCACAAAGGCGTTGGAGCCATCACAGAAGCAGATATCAACTTGGCGTCGGCTTCGGATGCAATTATCGTTGGATTCCAGGTGCGTCCATCTGTTGCAGCGCGTAAATTGGCTGAAGCAGAACAAATCGATATCCGTTTGTATTCTATTATCTACAAAGCGATTGAAGAGATCAAAGCGGCGATGGAAGGAATGCTTTCACCAGACATTTTGGAAGAAATCACTGGTTCGGCAGAAATTCGCGAAACTTTCGATATCACCAAAGTGGGAACCATCGCAGGATGTTTCGTATTGGACGGAGTTATCAAGAGAAATTCGAAAATCCGCGTGATCCGCGATGGAATTGTGGTTCACACAGGAACATTGGGTTCATTGAAACGTTTCAAAGACGATCAAAAAGAAGTGAAACGAGGATATGAATGTGGTTTGAACATTGACAAATACAACGACATTAAAATTGGCGATGTAGTGGAAGCTTTCGAGGAAGTGGAAGTTGCAAGAAAATTGTAATCGTCGAATCCCAAAATAATTCAATCCCGTTCATTCATTTGAGCGGGATTTTTTGTTTAATTTGTAATTAAGTATTGTTCTAGAAAAATATCTTGCCATTTTGACACTATAAAAATGAGTTACGACATCGCACTTTACCGCATTGAAACAAAAGAAAAAGAGGAAAAATCAAACGGTGAAAACTTCTTTGACAATGAAGATGCATTCGTACCTTTTACTGCGAAACAATTTCAAGAACTAAAAGATAGATTGTTGGATTATGACTATGAAGTATCAAAAGAAGATGATTTTGGCATTCATTTTCATCACGACGATGAAGACTTTGGCAAAGTATTGTTGACAAACGAAGTAGTTTATTTTACAGCAGGTTGGAATGAAGACTCCATTTTTGAAGTGGGCATGACCGCTTCTGAATTTACCGACACAGGAGAATTTGCGAAATATGATTTTCAAAATAATGGTTGGGAAGAGATTTAGAAATTCCGAAACAACGGAGTATATCAAAACCTAATCCAAAAAAAACCCACCGACCGTTCCTGTTAAATTCCCCAAAATCGAAACAACTTATACCATACTTTGGTATATTTGGTTAAAATTAAAAGTTATGTCTAAAAACACATCTATATTACTCGGAGATCATTTTACTAATTTTATTAGTAGTGAGGTCGCTTCTGGGCGATATAGCTCGGCAAGTGATGTTGTAAGATCAGCGCTTAGATTATTGGAAATAGAAGAAAATAAAAATAAGTGGCTTCAAAACGAACTGGAAATTGGCGAAAAAAGTGGTTTTGTAGAAAACTATGATCTTAAAAAACATCTTGAAGAAATCAAGAAGAAACATTTATGAAGTATAGAATCACTGAATCTGCCTATCAAGATTTAAATGACATTTGGGTCTAAACTTTTCAGGAATGGTCAGAAAATCAAGCGGATAAATATTTCGAATCTATTATTCAAGCAATCGAATTTTTCAGCGAAAATACAGAGAAAGCCAAGAAGTTGAAAAACCAAAAATCTGAATTCTACTATTTTAAAGCCTTATCTCACTATGTTTTTTTCAAATATGGAAATGACCAGATTGATGTTATTAGAATACTGCATAAAATGATGGATTTCCCGAAACACTTGGAATAGAAAGGGCTTTCGTTTTATCGTTTGAGCAAAACTGTGAAATAGAAAAACTTGCAAGGCGCGCAACTATTCAAAAATAGCTGATATTTTTGTGTGTGTAATAAATCGCCCGGTATGAAATTGAAATTCGGAATCCTTTATTTGTTCATGGTGTTTTTTAACCATGCTTTTGTGCAAACCAGTGCGCGCGTTGAAAATGTAAAAATCCAATCGAAAGCATTGAATCAAGAAAGAGAAATTTTGATTTATACGCCTGAAGATTATGATGCAAGAACGAATGAATATTTTAATGTGATTTATGTTTTCGACAGCCAAAGCAGAGAGTTTTTTGATTACACCAGTTCCATCGTTTCCTTTTTAAGTGGTGGCGATCAATCTTTCATTGTGGTGGGTATTTCGTCGCCCTACAATGAAAAACTCGATTATTCGAGAAGAAACGATTTTCTGCCAAACCTTGAATCGGAAACATACAAAAAACAGGCAGGAACGTATTATGGAAACGCCGATAATTTCTCGAATTACGTTGAATCAGAGGTAATTCCATATATCAACACCAAATACAGAACCTTGAATCAAAACATTGCGGTTGGCCATTCTTTGAGCGCTTCTTTTATTTTGTATTCCTTGGTGAAGAAGCCCAATTTGTTTCGAAATTACTTTGCGATATCGCCCAATCTTGCCTACGACGACGATAAATTAAGCAAAGAACTCACTCATTTTGATTATTCGAAAGTAAAAAAAAACACGTTCATTTATTTGAGCCATGCAGACGAAGATGAAGCATTTTTGGAATCCTGGAAACCAGCGAGAGAAAGTGTTTACGCGTTTTTTAAAGATACTTTAAAAGACAAAAATATCACCGTTGAAATAGCAGCTTTTCCAAATAACAGCCATTGGGGCACATTTCCACCGAGTTTGAATC
>JBIKJE010000109.1:0-8039 GCA_044361165.1 Crocinitomicaceae bacterium
GAAAATGTGGTTAGGACTCTTAAGTTATTTAAAGTTTCTGATCAAGCGCAATCCAGAGTGAGGCACTTGAAAAATTGAAGATTTCATCGCTATTGATTGCTTTGAAAATAGTTAAACTTTAAAAAACAGCAGTTATGCCATTTTATCATAAACTTGGACGTTTTCCGTCTAAAAGACACACCACTTTCGAAAAAGAAACAGGTGGATATTATTACGAACAACTATTCGGTACAGAAGGCTTTAGTGGTTTCGCTTCACTTTTGTATCATGTTCACAGACCAACTCAAGTAAAATCTATATCAAACCCGATTGATTTAACACCTGCCGCTGCCGTTGGAAAAAACATTCAATCGCATATGATTCGTGGTTATGAAGTACCCGCTCAAGATGATTTTTTAGATAGTCGTGTCATCGTTTTGTTCAACAATGACCTCAATGTTGCTTGCGCTGCACCAAGAAAATCATTGACTTCTTACTTTTATAAAAATGCAGATGCAGATGAAGTAATTTTTATCCACAAAGGAACAGGAAAATTGAGAACCTTAGTAGGAAATATTCCTTTCGAATATGGCGACTATTTGGTAATTCCTCGTGGAATGATTTATCAAATTGATTTCGATACGGAAGACAATCGCTTGTTTATCGTCGAATCTTTTAGCCCAGTTGTAACTCCTAGGAATTACAGAAATAAATTCGGACAATTATTAGAACATTCTCCTTTTTGTGAACGTGATTTCAAAGTTCCTTCAGAATTAGAAACTCACGACGAGAAAGGCGATTTCATTGTAAAAGTGAAAAAAGAAAATATCTTGCACGAAATCGTTTACGCGACGCATCCGTTTGATGTTGTTGGTTGGGACGGTTACAATTTTCCATACGCATTTTCAATTCACAATTTTGAACCAATTACAGGTCGTGTGCATTTGCCACCGCCAATTCACCAAACATTCGAAGGAAACAACTTTGTCATTTGCTCATTTGTTCCTCGTTTATACGATTACCATCCAAAAGCTGTTCCTGCACCATACAATCATAGCAATATCGATTCTGACGAAGTTTTGTATTACGTAGATGGTGATTTTATGAGTAGAAATCACGTTGAAAAAGGATACATTTCTTTGCATCCAGGTGGAATTCCTCACGGGCCACACCCAGGAGCAATGGAGCGCAGTATTGGTCAAAAGGAAACTGGAGAATTGGCTGTGATGGTTGATACTTTCAAACCGTTGAAATTGACACAAGCTGCATTGGATCTTTCTGACAAAGATTACTACAAATCTTGGTTGGAATAAACCGAAAATCATTTATCAAATTAAAAATCAAGCGAGTAAATCTTGCTTCAAAATATTAAAATCATGAGTAAAGAAGTAAAAAGCGTTGAATACGGATTGGAAAAAATCTTCGCTGACGCACAAGATTTCCTTCCTTTATTGGGAACGGATTACGTAGAATTTTATGTTGGAAACGCGAAACAAGCAGCGCATTTCTACAAAACAGCTTTTGGATTTCAATCTCACGCATACGCAGGATTGGAAACTGGTTTGAAAGACCGTACATCTTATGTAATCAAACAAGACAAAATCAGATTGGTTTTAACTACCGCGATGAACAGTGAATCTCCTATTGGTGAACACGTTAAAAAACATGGCGACGGTGTAAAAGTAATCGCTTTATGGGTTGAAGATTCTAGAAAAGCATACGAAGAAACGGTAAGTCGTGGAGCGAAATCTTTCATGGAACCAACAGTTGAAAAAGACGAGCACGGTGAAGTAATTCGTTCAGGAATTTACACTTATGGTGAAACGGTTCACATTTTTGTTGAACGTAAAAACTACGATGGTTTATTCTTACCTGGATTTGTTGAATGGAAAAGCGATTATAACCCAACGCCAGTTGGATTGAAATTCATTGATCACATGGTTGGAAATGTGGGCTGGAACCAAATGAATGTATGGGTGAAATGGTACGAAGACGTGATGGGATTTGCTAATTTCTTGTCATTTGACGACAAACAAATTCACACTGAATATTCAGCATTGATGAGTAAAGTGATGAGCAATGGAAATGGAAGAATTAAATTTCCAATCAACGAGCCAGCAAAAGGAAACAAACGCTCTCAAATTGAGGAGTATTTGGATTTCTACGAAGGTTCTGGCGTTCAGCACCTGGCAGTAGCAACTGACGATATCATTGCTACCGTTGAGCAATTGAAAGCAAGAGGTGTGGAATTTTTGCCACCACCACCACAAGCCTATTATGATGAAATTCCAGCACGTTTGGGTGTTCACCGCGACATGATGAAAGAAGACATCAAAGAACTTCAAAAATTATCGATTTTGGTAGATGCAGATGAAGAAGGATATTTGTTGCAAATTTTCACCAAACCGGTGGAAGACAGACCAACTTTGTTTTTCGAAATCATTCAAAGAATGGGAGCAAAAGGATTTGGAGCAGGTAACTTCAAAGCACTTTTTGAATCTATAGAAAGAGAACAAGCATTGCGAGGAACTTTGTAAAAGAGGTTCTTTCCAATTTTTAAAGCCGAAAACTTTATTTCGTAGCGGATTTTTCCAAAATGAAATGAAGTCTTCGGCTTTTTTTGTGTTAAATTTGTAAAAATGAATCGAAAACAGTCGCAAAATCAATGAAATATCGCTTACTAACAGACGAGGAATTACGCCTACTAGAAGATGATTTGAAACAATTTTTGGTAGTCAATCAGGTGTATAAAGAAGAATGGGAAGAAATGAACAAAAGCAATCCCGATTTGGCGCTGGAAATGATTGAACTTTTCAGTGACAACGTGTTGCAAATCGTTTATGAAAAAGTGAAGTTTTTGGAACACAGAACCATTGACAGTTGCTTTGTTTTCAATTGCGGAGCTGAAAAGTTGGAATTGATAGCCATTCAGAAAAAAAATCCAACTGATTTGGTTGATTTATCGACGCCTGAAGGAATTCACGAAGCATTGACCAAAAACGCAGGATTGTTAAGCTTTTTCACCAACGAAAAACCATATTCGCAAGCAAGAGAAACTGAAATTCACCAAATGTTGGAGCAAGGATGTGTCAATTCTACAGAAGATTTTTGGAATGCGTTGGTACAAACTTTGAAAGACTAATCAATTCAAAAGCGGATGTCGTACTTCAGAAACATAGAAAACGTCGACTTAATTATCGACAACAAAAGTGTCAATTTTGCGATCAAAACTTTTCAAGAAATTGAAAACAAGAAAAAAGATACAGATAAAGCTGAGGAACCACACAGACATAATTACTACACCATACTTTGGACAATAAATGCTTCGGGACAACACACGATTGACTTAAATACGATTGAAATAAAAAACGACATGTTGTTCTTTATTCATCCCGAGCAAGTGCATCAAGTTGAATCTGAAGACGAAGCACCTGAAGGATTGGCCATTTTATTCACGGATGAATTTTTGATCAAAAATGGATTAACGACAAAATTCATCAATGATTTAAATCTCTTCACAGTGGAAGGGAAAATAAATTTTTTACAGCTTAACGACTCCCACAACGAAATTAAACGACTTATTTACAAACTACAAGAAATTTACAATTCAACCGAAAATTTTACCGAAGAAAAATTTAGTGCGTATTTAAAGTTGTTTTTAATTGATGCTTTTGAACTGAAATCGAACAAACAAATTGAATCAATTGGTGAAATGCCACCAGAAATCGTTTCTCGATTCAAAGTGTTGGTGGAGCAGAAATACATGGAATGGCACAAAGTGAGTGAATACGCAGATAAACTGACCATTTCAGCGAATTATTTGAACGAAATCATCAAGAAAAATACGGGTCGAACTGCGAAAGAACACATTCAAAATCGCTTGGTAGCAGAAGCCAAAAGATTGTCGTTTTTTACGCAATTATCGGCCAAAGAAATCGGATTTAAATTGGGTTTCAATGACCCGTCTCACTTTGCAAAATTTTCGAAGAAGTTCGTTTCGAAAGATAATTCTTGATCACCGCATTGGCAATCACCACGAAGATGATGAGTGTGGCACCGATGTAAAAACTATTGTCCAGTTTTTTGTTTTCTTTCAGCAATAAAATCGCCAAAATAATCGTGTAAACAGGTTCCAAATTGATACTCAAAGTAACTGTAAACGCACCCAATTTTTTCACCACTTCGATGGTTGTCAAGAAAGCGATGGAAGTGCAAATGATTCCCAAAAACAGCAACCAAGCCAAATCTTCCCAACGCATGACAAACATTTCCGCGTGAATTTTATTTGTCGCCAGCATCACAATGGTCATAAAAACGAGACCAACGCCCATTTCATGAATGGTCAATGCTGAAGCAGGAACGCCATCTTTGGCCAAACGTGCGTTGAAAACAGAAAAAAGTGCGGCGCACAAAGCGGAAGTCAAACCAAAAGCCAAGGCTTCTAATTCTTTGCCTTTGAAATCATCGGAGACGATGTAAATGCCATAAATCACCACAACGCCCATTGAAAATTCCAACCAAGAAAATTTGCGTTTCATCACCAACGGTTCAAGCCAAGTGACATGCAAAGTGGTGGTTGACAAACACAAAACACCCAAAGACGCAGTTGAAAGTTGAATCGATTGGTAAAAAGTGAGCCAATGTAAAGTGACAAAAACGCCCACGCCCAACGTTGCCCAGAATTGTTTTTTGTTTTGGATTTTAATGGGCAATTTCAGCAACCAAAGTCCGACAATCAAAGATAAAAAAGCGATTAAAATCCTGAACCAAACAATATTAATTGCTTCAAGATGAATCAGCTTGCCTAAAATCCCCGTAAAACCCCAAATGAAAATGGTGATGTGTAGTAAGATGTAGTATTTATACTTTGAAAACATGGGAACGAAATTAGGTTTTATTTTTGGATTTGGGAAGTTGTACTTCTGTTATCGCCTTAAAACAAAAAAACCGAAGACAATCAACTCATCTTCGGTTTTACTATTCTATTTCAGTTTATCCTAAACCTTAATCCCTTTTACTACGCGGTCTTTGCGTTTGGTTTTCTTCAATTTTTGAATTGAAACCATCAAGAAAGTATTTCCCGAAGCTGAATTGGCATAATACGTTTGATTTCCGTATTGAACTTCTCCTCCTTTGTCGGATTTCCAATTGGCATCTAAATAAAAACGGCCATTCGCTTGGTTTTGACGAACCGCAAATTTCAGTGTTTTTCCTTGTCCAACTTCGAAACGAATGAAAACTTCTCCTTTATCACCATATTTTTCGAAAATACATTTCGTACTTGGGTTGATAATCAAGCGATCTTCTTCATTTTTTTGGTTTTGAACCAATTTTCCGTCAGCAGAAATTTCTTGAGAACCATTGCTAGTGCTGCGTTGTAAAATAATTTGAGAAGAAGTATAAAATTGAACTTTCTTCAAATTTTCAGCATTCAAATCGTATTCCTTGCGAATTTCTTCTGTGTACGCGATTCGTTTGCTACAGCTAACAACCGTCAGACCCAACACAGCAAGCAGAATAAAAGTAATCTTTTTCATTTTAAAGGATTTTAGACTTTTTCAATTGTGACAAAAGTAATCAAAAGTCGGTAAACAAAGATAATGCCTAAATCAACGATTGTTAAAACTATCCTCGACCAAAAATTCATTAAGTTTTACCTAGAGCGAACGTATTTAAAAACTAATTTTTCGAACAAAGGTTTTTTGTCATGATTTTCATACAAAAATACATGCCAAAAAAAGAATTCATGTATTTGTTTGTTCGACGATTCCGATATATATCGGAACCGTCGTTACAAACATGTCGCTCCTATGGAGCTATTTTGATTTTATTAAAGTGAAATGCGTTTGCGCTGAAATTCCAGCTGCGATAAAACCAAAAATGGCCATTAATTCGTACTTTTGCGACAGCAAAAAATTCAACATGAAATTAACAGTCCAAGGTTTTACGTTCAATCCTTTTCAGGAAAATTCTTACATTGTTTTCAACGAACAAAAAGAAGCAGTGATTGTCGATCCGGGCTGTTACACGCGTGAAGAACAACAATTCTTTTTGGATTACATTCAACAAAATGAATTGCAACCGTTGGCATTGTTGAACACCCATTGTCACATCGATCACGTGATGGGAAACGCTTTCATCATGCGCAATTTTGAAGTTGATTTATTTGCGCACAAATTAGATTTACCAACTTTGGGAATGGTACAATATTCAGCGAATTTATATGGAATGGACGCTTATGAAGCATCTCCAGAGCCGACTAAATTTGTGGAAGAAGGCGATAAATTGGCCTTCGGCGGCATTGAGTTGGATGTGATTTTTGGTCCAGGTCATGCACCCGGACACGTGGCATTTTACAATCCCGAAAATGAATTTGTTTTGAGTGGAGATATTTTATTTCAAGGCAGTTTTGGTCGCTACGATTTACCTGGTGGAAGCTTGGAAATTTTGAAAAAAACAATCCTAGAGAAAATGTTCCAATTGCCCGAAGAAACGCTAGTCTATTCCGGTCACGGCGCAGTAACGACCATTGGAATTGAGAAAAACAATAATCCGATTTTGAGTTATTGATTGACTTCGTTGGTTGATTTTGTTGGTCTTTTCCTCCCCCTTAATCCCCCTCCAAAGGGGGAAACAAAATCCTAGAATCTAAATCTCTCTTACTCAAAAGAAATCAAAACCGCACCCTTATCAACCACGTCACCCGCTTGAATTTCGATGGATTTTACAATTCCAACACCTTCAGATTTCAAGACATTTTCCATTTTCATGGCTTCTAACGTTAACAATGGATTTCCAACTTCGACTTCATCGCCTACTTTCACGTCAATTCCAACAATTCTTCCTGGCATCGGAGATTTCAATTGTTGCAATTTGCGCACTTTGATTTTGTCCAGACCCAATTCAGAAATCAATTGATCCAAGGGACCATCTTTAGAAACAACAAATTCACGGTGGTTAATCTTGATTTTCAATTTTCGATCTTCCAAAGATTCTTCCATCAATTCGCCATGAAAAATTTGTCCTTTGTGTTCAACACTGAAAAAGCGATCATCTTCCCAAATAACATTGCTTTGGTGATTTACAACAACCTTTTCACCATCTAATTTCCAATTCTGATTTGCCATTTGTCCTTGTTTATATTGCAATATTACAAACATTTCATCCATTGTGAATTATTTCCTTGCTTAAAAAGAATAAAATTCTCAGCTTTGACCTATAAAATGAAATTTATGTATCGCATTTACATTATTATCGGGTTGGTTATTTTATCAGCTTGTGGAACAAACAAGAAAAAAGATTCTGAAATTGATTTCAGTGAAGTTGAAATGGTTAACGAAATCTCTGGAGTTGAAGAATATGATTTTGACGATGAGTCTTATGAAGAATTAGTTGAAACTGAACGTCCTGTTTATCAAGCAACAGAAACGGTTTTTACAGATTTGATTCATACCAAATTAGAAGTAAGTTTTGATTGGTCAAAATCTTGGATGTTTGGGAAAGCTACAATAACTGCGAAACCTCATTTTTATGCTTCCGACAGTTTGTTTTTAGATGCCAAAGGAATGGAAATCAAAAAAATAAACATTGGTGCTCAAGCGTTGAATTTCAAATATTCAGATGATAAATTGCGCATCAAATTGGATAAAGTATATTCTAGAAACGACAAATACAACATTGTGATTGAATACATCGCCAAACCTGACGAAAGAAAAACGTCTGGAAGCGAAGCTATTACTAGTGATAAAGGTTTGTATTTCATCAATCCAAAAGGAGAAGATCCGAACAAAATGCCACAAATTTGGACGCAAGGTGAAACCGAAGCAAGTTCAGTTTGGTTTCCAACGATTGATGCACCAAACGTGAAAACGACTGAAGAAATTTACATCACGGTTGATAACAAATTTGCGACTTTATCCAACGGAAAATTAATAAGTTCTACCAAAAATCCAGACGGAACAAGAACAGATTATTGGAAACAAGATTTGCCACACGCACCGTATCTTTTCATGATGGGAATTGGTGAATTTAAAATGGTGAAAGATTTCTATACGCGTCCA